>JAYVXM010000386.1:0-5022 GCA_043785205.1 Bdellovibrionales bacterium | reverse complement strand
GGGCGGATCAAATGGGTGCCTTCTTCGACGTTTTTCACCGGCGGATGCGCGAGCTCGGCTCCCCGGCCCATAGCCTGCGGTTCTACGCTTCGATTCTCCGCCACGCTTCGGATCGATGTGATTTCTACGTCGTCCGCGACGGAAGAAACCTCGTCGGGGGGGCTCTTCTTTTCCGGGTCAACGAAACCGCCTCGAATCTCCACACCGTGGTCTTAAGTCGTTACAACAGCCGCTGCCCGAACTACTTACTCTACTGGCGCATGATTCAGGACAGCTATGCCCACGGAAGTCGCAGGTTCGACATGGGTAGGTCGGTGGAGGGAAGTCCGCAGCAGAAATTCAAGAAGAACTGGGCGCCGAGCGAGGATGAACTCTTCTATTGTTACGACCTCGTTCGAACCCGTGAGATGCCAAGCCTCGATCCGAGAGACGCGAAATTTCGTATCGCGGCGGCTTGCTGGAGAAATCTGCCCTTACTCGCGACCCGCGCGATCGGACCGCGGTTGATTTCGGGGCTCATCTGATGGCGGGCCTACTCGTGGTTAACGCGGACGACCTCGGAGTCAGCGAAGGCGCCACGCTGGGAATCGTGAAATCTCATCGGGAAGGCATCGTGACCAGTGCGAGCATCGCGGTCACGACTCCGTTCTACCGTCACGCCGTCGAACAATGCGTCCGCAGTTGTCCCGACCTCGGGATCGGACTTCATTTCACGCTCACTTCGGGCCGGCCAGCCGCTCCGATACGACGGGTACCCTCGCTCGTCGACTCGGATGGGCGCTTTCGATGGAAATTTTTATCCCTGCTCGGGGCCGTAGGAGCGGCGAGGCGTCCTCAACTGATCGAAGAGATCGGGGTCGAGCTGGACGCCCAACTCGCCCGATTGCGGGAGGACGGAATCGCTCCGGACCATATCGACGGCGAGCGGCACGTTCATCTCATACCGGGCTTGTTCGAGCTCGTACTGGCGGCGGCGAAGCGGAACGGCATCCCTTACGTGCGCGCGGGAAAGGACTTCGGCTTTCGCGCGTTTCGAATCTCGGATTCGTTCGGGGCGGTGGCCAATGGAGGAGTGGTCAAATCTGGCCTGCTCTCGGCGCTGAGCGCCCGGGCTCGGGGACTTCTTGGCGAAAGCGTGCGAAGCCCCGATTACTTGGCGAGCTATCTCTACACGGGTCGTCCCGTAACGGTACAACGGACGCTCGAAACCGAGGCCAGTGGCGTCGTCGAACTCATGGTTCACCCCGGCCTTCCGGCGCTAAACGGAAAACTCGATTTAGGAAACCACGAGCTCGAGCGGTACCTCTCGTCGGAGGACCGTCGCCGCGAGCTGGATGCGTGCCTCCGATCGCGTACGGAACTGCGGTCTTGGAGTTTGACCAATTACCGCGAACTCGCGAAAGCGGGAGAAGCGCGATGAAGATCGAGCGGCTGAGTTCGGAACACTTCCGCGAAGTCGGAGCTCTCCACTGCGCGGGTTTATCCGGACTCCTCGCCGAACTGGGTCCTGCCGCGGCGAGAGCTTATTATCGGGTCTGCGTCGAGGAGCCGCTGGCTACGACAGTGGTCGCGATCGAAGGAGGGCGGGTTTGCGGATTCGTGTCCGGCTCGAGCGCTCCGGAAGAACTCAGGCGGGTAATCCGAAGGAAAGGCGCGCTGAAGCTCGCCGCTTCGATCGCCTGGGGAGCCCTTCGTCGTCCGGTCGCGCTTCGGTGGCTGGTAAGGGAGTTTTTCGGAGCGGGCGGAACGCCCTTCGATCGGTCGGTTCCGGAGCTAACCTATTTACTGGTGACCGAGAAAAAGCGCGGTCTCGGACGAACCCTGGTCGACGCGTTCTCCGCGGAGTTGGCCGCGCGCGGAGAGCGCCGCTACGAACTGAGCGTGGACGAAGACAATTCGGCGGCGATCGCGTTTTATGAGCGGATCGGATTCACGCGTATCGGAAAATACGAGGAATTCGGGCGGCGCCATTTTCGGTACTCGACCGCTCTCACTCCCAAACAAGGCCGGGAAAAATCGTAGCCGGCCGCTTCGGATCGGTCACCTCGTGCGTAGCGACCGGATACGAACAATACTGAACGGCGGTAAGCGCGGTCGGGCGGTGGTTCCCGCTCTTCTTGAGTCCTCCGAACGGTAACCGGGAAGAGCTTCCGACGGTCGAACGGTTCCAGTTCACGACGCCGAACTCGAGGTCGCGGTAACACGCTTCGAAGACCTTCCGCGAACGGGTGTAGACCGCGGCGGCGAGGCCGTACTGGGTCGCATTCGCGAGCGCGACGGCGAGTTCGACGGAGTCGACCGTCTGGATCGCGAGCATCGGCGCGAAGAGTTCGGTCTGTTGAAAAACCGACTTCTTCGTCTGCTCGACGGAACCGCCTTTCATAATCGCGATCGACGGTGTCACGTAGTGGCCCTGGTACGGGAGTTCGAGATTTTTCCCGCGCATGATGATCTCGAACCCTTCGCGGGCGGCGATCGGCTGGAATTTCTGGAACCGGTCGACGCTTTGGGCGTCGATGAGTGGCCCCATGAACGGATTCTCGAACGGATGGCCGATCTTGAACGCTTTCGCGGCCCGATGAATCTTTTCCACGAACTGGTCGGCGAGGCCTTGGTGAATGAGGACGCGTGAGGTGCTCGTGCAACGCTGGCCCGCAGATAGAAACGCACCGGTTAGGAGGTCGTAGGCGACCGTATCGACGTCGACGTCGTCCCAAACGATCGCCGGATTCTTTCCGCCCATCTCGAGCGCGAGCATTTTCCAATGTTGTTGGAGCGTATCCTGTTTGATCCGCGTTCCGACTTCGTAAGAGCCGGTGAAGAGGATCCCGGCGACACCTTCGTGGATCGAGAGGCGCCGGGAAAGTTCGCGCTCGCCCTGAACGAGATTGAACACGCCGGGCGGGAAGCGCGCTTCGTGCGCGGCCTCGGCCATCAGCTGACCCGTCATCGGCGTTTTCTCGGAGGGTTTGAAGATGATCGTATTTCCGGTCGCGAGCGCCGGCACGATGTGGCCGTTCGGAAGATGCCCGGGAAAGTTAAACGGGCCGATCACGACCAGGACGCCGAGCGGCCGATAGCGCGCGGTTCCGAGAGTGTCCGGCATCACGTTCGGAATTTCGACGTCGCGGATGAGCGGCATCGAGTCGTTTAAAGTAATATCGAACTTCGCTAGCATCACCGTAACTTCGGCCTTCGCTTCCCAAAACGGTTTCCCCGTTTCGCGGGCGATCGTCTCCGCGAGGACCCCTTCGCGCTTCTTGAGTGCGGCTTGGTACCGGAGGAGAATTTCGCTTCGCTCGACCATCGAAGTGAGCCGCCAGGAACGAAAGGCGTCCCGCGCGGCTTGAACGGCGCGGTCCACTTCGGAAAACGAGTATTTAACCCGCGCGATCACGTCTTTCGCGGCGGCCGGACTAGCGACGACCCATTCGCCGGTCGGATCGCTCGGCGGATGAAACTCCCCGCCGATATAGTCACCCAGAACCTGGACGGGATGTTCGATCGAATAGGGAATTTGCGCGTTCAGCGACATGCAGCGGTCTCCTGACTCCATGATAGTGGCTAGTAGTAGGGCATGAAAAGGACGGAGTCGCCGCGCGAAAGTCCGAGCAATTCAGCCATCTTTTCCACTTCGGAGGCCGGACGATTCTTGACGCCGATCTCGTCGCCCTCGATCGCCGCGTCGACGGCGAATGCACGGAATTCCGAACTATCGCCGACTTTCGTCACGAGCCCGGACTCGCACGTGCCCGCGACGGTCTCCACCGGCACGTGGCCGGACCATCGGAGCGTCCGTGCCTTACGGACGGGAATCATTTTTTCGACATCGGCCCAGAGATGAGGACCCCCGTCGAAGGGATCGATTTGGTTCCGGTACTCGAAGCCGATACGCTTGAGCATATGAATGACGGGCTCGGTATCCTTGCCGACCTTTCCGATCGCGTTTCGGGCCTCGGCGGGCAGAAAGGTCGTGTAGATTTTTCCGCTCGGGAAGAGGTCGAAGATGAAATCCTTATTCTTCGCGCAGAGCTGATCGGCTTCCCAATAATCCATACTCGTGAATCGCCGGCCGACGGCTTCCCAAAGGGGAGAAAGACCGCGTTTGTTCAGCGGCGGGAGGAGTTCGGCGATGATCCGCGGACGAAAGCGGTTTCGATGACCGGTGAGATAGAGGAACCGCACGAACGAGATTTGGCGACCGACCCGGGATTCCGAGCGGTTCCGGGCCTCCGGATCGACGACGAGCGCGCCGATCTCGGACGGACCGTCGGTGTCGTAGCCGAGCGTGAGCGTTCCGTGGATGAAACCGGTGTTGATCGTCTCGCTGAATCGCTTTTCGTGGCCGACCTGAAAATAAAAATGGGGAGAGCCCGCGGTTCCGTGCTGGCCGGCGATCATGCTCGTTGCGACGATTCGACCCGATTCGACCTCTTCCGCGATGAAGGTATATTTCGTTTCCTCGGGTTCACCGGCGCGGTCCCGAAAGGAATCACGCGACTTCGCGATCCGGTCGCGAAGGGTATCCCGATCGCCGGGCAGGTTGAACATGCCCGGGATCTGCGCGAACCGAAGGAGGGCGTCGAGATCGCTATCCCGGGCTTCGCGCAGCAAGATCATAGACAGACTCGTTCGATAACTTTTTCGTAAAAGGCGGTGGCCGCGTCGAGGTGGTCGAGGAGCTGATACTCATTCGGCGAGTGGCTATTCCCGTGGGAGACGCCCGGCCCGAAGATCACCGCTTCGTAACCGGCCTTAAAATAGAGGGCGGCTTCGGTCGAGGTCGCTTTTTTATCAAGTTTCACCGGTAGCCCGGCCGCGAGCATGGCGTCCTTGCAGATCCGGACGAGTTCGTGATCGAGCGTCATTCCGAGCGCCGAATTTCCGCGAAGTTTGGCGCCGGAAACGTTCAGCATCGAATATTCGCCGGAGATCGACCGAATTTCTTTCAGAATTTCTTTCTCGATTTCCTCCGCCGACTGATCGGGAAGGATACGGAGGTCGAGGTACATCTCGATCCCG
>JAYVXM010000385.1:0-15455 GCA_043785205.1 Bdellovibrionales bacterium | reverse complement strand
CAGGCGATCGCCTCTCCTTCGCGGTCGGGATCGGTCGCGAGGTAGACGCGATCGGCGAGGCGTACGGCGCGCCGAAGCCCGGCCAGGACTCTCGCGCCCCGGGCGCCGCGCGGCACGTAACGAGTGACGATCCGGTCGGGAAGGAGATCGAATCCGAGCGAGTGGCGTCCGTCGGAAGCGAGCTCGGTCGTGTGTCCGACGCTCGCTTCGAGAATCCATTCCTTACCGAGGATCTGGCGCAGCGTTTTCAGCTTACCGGGGCTCTCGACAATCAGCAAAAACGGCATAGCGAATCGTACGCGATGAGCGGGAGAAGTCTAGAGTTTATGGACATCGGCCTCCGGATCAGACGCCCGGTCAGAGGGTAGGGCTCGCGGATCCGAATTTTTTATATAGGTAATAACCGACGCCGGAGACGGCGATCACCGGCGCGACGACGCGAAGGGTGGCCTTCCCGGCTTTGAAAGCGATGAACGCCTCGGCGAGTTTCTTGACGACGGAGCCCGTTCCGGTTTGAGGTTTCGGCATTTGATCTTCTCCTGGTTAAAGGTTCAAAACGATACTCCTTATAAGAGGTGCAAATTGGAGGCCGGTTTTTGCGGGTCACCGCTCGGAGCGAGGCACTTTTCCTGGCTTAGACGTTGCAAAACCCCTCCCGAGGTAAAACGTCATGCTCATTCAGCTGAATCCCCCGATCCCGCTCGAGACGCCCAAGGGCAAAGGTCAGGCACACTGCCTCATCGATTATTCGATCGAACAAGATCTGATGTGGGTGGTCTTCCTCGATTCGAATGGCGAATGCTGGACTTTTCGAAATTCCGACATCCGCGCGCAGCGGAACCTGACGATCGGCCGCGGAAAATTCACCGCGCCGGGCCTTCCGATTGCCGTGCCTCCCCCCGTCGAAATTCAGTCCCACTCATGATGTCGGAAGGGCCGAGTTTCGTGTTCGATCTTCGGGAAGCCGCGCGGCCGCTGCTTCACGTGTGGGAGCACACCGTAGGGAGCGGACACGCGACCCTCGCCCTTCGCGCGGACTGGCAAACTCAGATGACCCGCTGTCGGCGGGAACTCGGATTTCGGCACGTTCGCTTTCACGGCCTTCTGAACGACGACATGGGAACGCTCATTTGCCAAAGCGACGAGCTCGTTTATTCCTTTTTCAACGCCGATCGCATTTGCGACTTCTTACTTTCGATCGGCATGCGTCCGTTCATGGAGCTTTCGTTCATGCCGAGCACGCTTTCCTCGGGCGGGGAGATCGTCTTCCACTACCGGGCTAACGTGACGCCGCCGAAGGACTACTCCCAGTGGGAGACCCTCGTCCATAAATTAGTGGGCCACTGGGTCGAGCGCTACGGAATCACCGAGGTCGCCGAATGGTTTTTCGAGATCTGGAACGAACCCAATTTGACGGCGTTTTGGACCGGCGACCAGGCCGCGTATTTCCGCCTTTACGAAACGTCCGCGCGTGCCATTAAGTCGGTCGACCCGCGCCTCCGGGTCGGCGGGCCGGCGACCGCCGCGAACGCCTGGATCCCGGAATTTCTCGATTTTTGCGCGAAGAATTCGGTGCCGAACGATTTCATCTCGACCCACCACTACCCGACTGACGCTTTCGGCAAACCCGGCGACGATACGATCGCCCAACTCGCGGCGAGCCGCCCGAGCGTGCTCCGCGACCAGGCGCGCGCCGTGAAGGAACAGGTGGGGCGGAAGCCGCTTTACTACACGGAATGGAGCACGTCCTCGAATCCCTTCGACGACCTCCATGACGGCGCCTACGCGGCCGCTATGATCGTGAAGACGGTGATGGAAGCCCGGGAGTTCGTGGAAGGTTATAGCTATTGGGTTTTCTCCGACATTTTCGAAGAGAATTATTTCTCGTCGGCTCCCTTTCACGGGGGGTTTGGGTTGATGAACATCTACGGGATTCCGAAGCCGGCCTACCGGGCCTACGAACTTCTCCATCGCCTCGGCGACGAAATCTTTTCCCCGCTGGAAAGTTCGTCCTCCGATACCGTCGATCTCTGGTGCACTCGCCGGGGAAAAACCCTGAAAATCCTCGCCACGAATTCCGCCTTGCCCCGGCATCCGGTGAAAACGGAGGCGGTTCGGGTCCGTATCGGGGGTACGGCGAAGCCCGTTTCTTGTTTCATCGAGCGGATCGACGACGATCACGCGAATTCCCGAACGGCGTGGGAAAGGATGGGGAGCCCCGACACGTTGCGCCCGAACGCAGTCGAAACCTTGGAAGCGGCTTCGAGCCTGGTCGCGGAGGTGCTGCCGTTCCGGATGGAGGGGGAGTCCATTTCGCTCGATTTCCTTCTCCCGCCGCAGGGAACGGCGTGCGTGACCCTCGAATTCGCATGACGGAGTCGCCTTCGGCCGGATCAGATGAAGAAATGCTCAACGATCTCCAACGGGAGACGTTCGACTTCTTTTTGATCGAAGTCGACCCGGTCACCGGTCTCGTCGTCGACAGTACCCGGCCGGAGACGCCGGCGAGTATCACCGTCGCCGGAATGGCCATGAGCGCCTACCTTGTCGGCGTCGAAAACGGATTTCTGACTCGCCCCGAAGCGGAGACGCGAATTCGCAAGCTGCTCGAATTCTTCGCGGCGAGCGATCAGAGCGGGAGCGCCGACTCGACGGGATACCAGGGTTTCTATTTCCATTTTCTCGAGATGCGCACCGGCCGGCGCGCTTGGAGAAGTGAATTGTCGACCGTCGACACGGCCTTCCTCATCGTGGGCGCGCTATCGGCGGCCGAATACTTCGACGGCGACGTGCCCGGGGAGCGCCGAATTCGCGAACTGGCCGGTCTCCTCTACCGGAGGGTGAATTGGCAATGGGCGCTGAACGGGGGAGCGACGCTCTCGCACGGTTGGAAACCCGAGTCCGGATTTTTGCCCTACCGATGGGACCGCGAATATAGCGAGGCCCACTTATTATACGTGCTCGCGCTCGGTTCCCCCACCTTTCCGATCGATCCCGCGGGATACGCCGAATGGCTCCGCACGTACTCGATCCGGAAAGCTTATGGGATTGATTATCTTTACGCCGGGCCGCTTTTTATCCATCAGTTCTCCCACATCTGGATCGACTTTCGCGGCATTCAGGACGGGTTCACCCGCAAGTTCGGCTTCGACTATTTCGAGAATAGCCGCCGCGCGACGGTCGTGCATCGGGAATATGGAATCGAAAATCCGCTCGGATTCCGGCATTACGGCGAGGACTGCTGGGGCCTCACGGCGAGCGACGGCCCGGGTCCCGCCATCCTCGAGGTCGACGGCCGCCGCCGCGATTTTTTCGACTACGTCGCTCGCGGTGCGCCGTTCGGTCCGGACGACGGGACCGTCTCTCCCTGGGGCGTGGTGGCTTCGCTTCCGTTCGCGCCGGACATCGTCCTTCCTTCGATTCGGAACTCGATCGAGCGCCTCGATTTGAAGCAGCGGCGTTTCTACGGCTTCGACGCCAGTTTCAACTCCACCTATCCCGAAAAAGACGTGAATCCGAACGGGTGGGTTTCCCCCTGGCGTTTCGGGCTCAATCAGGGCCCGATCGTGCTCATGATCGAAAATTTCCAGACCGAACTGCTTTGGAAAATCATGCGGAAATGCCCGCCGCTCGTGCGCGGTCTTCGCCGGGCGGGTTTCTCCGGCGGATGGTTGGAAGCGGTCGGCCCCGAAACGAACGGTTCGGCCGCGAGCCGCGGTTAAGCCGGGGCGGATACGATCACGGTCTTGATGTCCGCGTCGGTTTTTTCGAACGCGCCCCTCCACTCCGCGAGCGGCACCCGGCGCGTGATGAGCTCCGCGAGCCACGCCGGATCCGCGAGCGCGAGGGCCTTCGCCCCGGCTTCGTAATGGCGGCGGTTCGCGTTCACCGTACCGAAAATCACTTCGTTTCCGAGCACGATGCCTTGATTGAAGGCGGAGACGTTCAACGGGAGCTCGTGGACGCCCGAAGAAAGTCCGGCGAGGCAGAGAATCCCGTCGGGAGCGATATGGTTCATCAGCGAAAACACGAGATTCGGGGCGCCGGTGCACTCGAGAGTCACGTCGAAGACGAGTCCTTCGGTGGCGAGCGACGTGAGATCGTCGTGATAAATCGCGCCGATCCGGCGGACGAGATCAGGCTTCTTCCCCGTTTTCGCGCGATCGAGGACGTGGATTTCCAAACCGCGCTGACGTCCGAGCATCGCCGCCAGGAGCCCGACCGGCCCCGCGCCGGTGATGAGCGCGCGCTTTGGCGCGATCGCGGTGCGCGCGGAAATCCGGTCGCACTGTTCCCAGGCCTTCGCGACGACGGTCGTCGGTTCGAGCAGGACCCCGTGAATCCCGACCGAAGCCGGAAGTTTCACCGCGTAGGATTCGTCCAATCGGTAGCGCTCCGAGGCGAACCCGTGAAGGCCTTTGATTCCGCGCTCGGTGTAGAGTCCGTTTCGGCACATATCCCATTCACCGATCGCGCAGTTCACGCAGGGTACGGGATCGGGCCGGCGGACGATTCCGACCACGAAATCGCCGGCCGCGAAAGCCGAACCGGGCGGTACCGCGAGTACGCGTCCGAGCGATTCGTGTCCGATCACGAGGTAGTCGTCGCCCGGGGGAGCTTTTCCGTAATCGCCGTGGGCGATCTCGAAATCCGTGCCGCAGACGCCGATCGCGACCAGCTCGCAGAGGAGATCACCGGGTGAGAGGGCGGGTTCGGGAATTTCACGGAGGGCGAGGGAATCGGCCGTTCCCGGCCGGACGGTGAGGGCTTTCATTCGGCTAGCGTTTCGCAAAAACGCCCGCCGCGCCACCCAGAATTGCGGCCAAAATGGTGTATGGATAAGCGGAATTTAATGGCGGCTAAGAGGCCGCGCCGCAATCCGAAACCGGAAGAAAAAGTCGAAACGTCGTTCCGTGCCCCGCCGCGCTTTCGACTTGGATTTTTCCGCGATGGGCCTCGACGACCCCTTTGACCACCGTCAGGCCGAGTCCCCAGCCCGCGATCGGACTTTCGAGCGAGCTTTTCGTTCGCCGATGTTGCTCGAAGAGAAAGGGGAGATCGGCGGCCGAGATCGGAGCGCCTTCGTTGTGGACGGACAGCTCGACTTCGGATCCCTCGCGAGAAAGGGAGACCCGGATCAGGGATCCTTCGGTCGCGTACTTCACCGCGTTTCCGAGAAGGTTTTCGGTCGCGCGCCGAATTCCATCGGCGCCCCAGTTCCCGTCGACCGCGCCCGCAGGCGAGAAGATAAACCGGTCTCCATTGACGACGGTCATCTCTTCAACGACTTCGCGTACGACGTTCTCGAGGTCGCATTGGGCGTAGTGGAGCGAGAGGGGTTCGCCGGCGCGAAGTCGTCCGGAATCGAGGAGGTCATGGATCATTCCGTCGAGCCGTACCATGCTTCGAACCACCCGAGTCGCGGCTTTCAGACAAATCTCGGGACGATCGGGATGGGCGGCGATGAACTCGGCGCTCGTCTTCGCGGCGCTGATCGGATTTTTGAGATCGTGCGTGAGCGTGTTGATGAACTTCTGCTGAATCTCCGCATGGACTTCGGAGAATCGCACGGCGGCGTCGTTCACGGCGCGTTCGATCGAATCGAGAATCAGGTCGCGATGGATCGATTCGATCGGGCCCTTCTCTTCGAGCACCTGAAAAATCACTTCACGGAGAATGTGATATTCCGAGATCACTTCCGTCAACATATAGGAGGAGTTCCCCGCGCGGTCCGCCCCGTGCAGGCGACCGATTCGGATCGAATCTTCGTCGTGGGCTCCCACCGAGCGGTCGTCCATCTTCCGATTTTCCGCGAGCGCGAGGCTCAGGTGATCGAGATATTTCGGGAGTGAGTTTCGGAGCGCGAGCGTTCCTGAATGGCACGCGGACGGAATCTCTTTCAGGGAGCGTGCTTCCCAAAGCGTTAATATCTCTTCCCGTTTTTCCCGTACTTTGCCGTAACCGAGTGCCGCCATCGTGAAAACGTAACGTGGTGGACCCACAGTGGACAAGGGGAAGTTGCCCTAATCGCGGCCGCGGACATTAAAATGGGCTCATTTTTCGCTATTTTTCTGACTTCTTCCCCAAGTCAACCGGGTGGCGATTTCGCGTGACTTTGCGAGTTTCACGTAAGGAACGATGGTCGAGGGTTGCGCATGCCGTCTTAAATACGTAGTGTTTAAAATTCGGGGTCACCGAAAAATAAGGGAGAGCATGGATGCACTTTAAGTCAACGTACGGTTGGGTAGTCGGACTCGGATTCGCGTTTCTTTCGGCATGCGGAAGTTCGGGCCCTTCCGCCCGGTTCGCGCTTTCGGAAACGATCGGCCAGCACCAAGAATTTGCGGTCTATTTTCAGGCAGCGGCCGAGAAGAACGGGATTCCGGCGGGCCTTCTCGAAGCCATGGCGTATATCAGCACGCACTGGCATCTCGCGAATACCGGTACGGCGTTCGAGCTCGACGCCGCTCACCTTCAGGTTTTCGGGATCATGGGGCTTCATGACGATTCGACTTTCGGGCACAGCCTGCCCGAGGCGGCGGCACTGATCGGGAAGACGTCGGCCGACCTGGTCGCTTCGACCGAGTTGAACATCCAAGGCGCCGCGGCCCTCCTTGCGAAGGAGGCGAAGGACGCCGGAGTAACGAGTACGGATGTTTACCGGTGGTCGGACGTTGTCCGGACCTTCTGCGGAATTCCGACGCTTCCCGAATCGGATCTTTATATCGCCGGCGTTTACGGAGCTCTTCGGGACGGCGTCGACGACAACGGAATCGTGATCGCCGCGCGGCCGATGCTCCAGATGCCCGCGCCGAAAGCTCCGGTTCCGATTGGCGGCGGAACGGATAGTGCCGGCGGTTTCGTGAAGCCGGCTGTCGTCTGGGCGCCGAGCCCGAACTTCAACGCCGGCGGGATCGGCACGCCCCGGTACATTATCATCCATGACACCGAAGGGGATTTCGCGGGCGCGGTCTCGTGGCTCCGGAGTCCCTCGTCGATGGTGAGCGCTCATTACGTCATTCGCAGCAGCGACGGCACGATCGAGCAACTCGTACAGGATCAGGACACGGCCTGGCACGCGCGCTGCTGGAACTCCGAGGCGATCGGCATCGAGCACGAAGGATTCATGGCGAGCCCGGGTAAGTACTACACGGACGCCATGTACCGGAGCTCCGCGAACCTCGTCCGCTTCCTCACCGCGAAGTACAATATCCCGCGCACGAATATCCGAATCGTCGGGCATAACGCCGCCACGATGCCGTTCTTCGGTCAAACGGGCCTCACGGACTGTAACACCCACCTCGACCCTGGTCCCGGATGGGACTGGACGAAGTATCTCGGATTCGTGAACAGTCCGTATCCGATTTAAAGAGGAAGGCCTTTTCAGTGCCGATCGAGGACGATCAGGTTACTGAAGAGGTTTTTCGCATCGTCCATTCCCGGCGGAACCGAAGTGTAACCGTTCCGGAAGGGAAGCGTTCCGTTCCAGGTGACCGACGCGATGCCCGCGATGCCCGCGACGTTCGCCGGCATCGAGCAGGCGTCGCTCCACACGCGCTTCCAAAGTCGGATTTCCCCGGCCGAACCCGTCGCGCAGATCACGCGGTCGTACGCCGATTTCAGATCGGGCTGGGCGCTCCGACCGAAGAGCGGCAGGGGATTCGTGTAAATCCCGAAGAGGTGGGCGTCCCATTTCCCCGCTTCCGCGCGGAAGAAGGAGAACGGAATCCCGTCGTCGTTTTCGACCACGTGGGAGACCTGGCTCAGCACGAAGCGATTCAAACCCGCGAATTCCTCGCTATGGGAGAGGAAGCTTGCCGCTTTGTAGTAGGCGGTTTGAAAGCCCTTCGTTTCGATATACTTCGCAAATTCCGGATAGGACCGCCGGCTTCCGTCGCTGAGGTCCATCTGGAGATAAGTGATGTCCCCGCGCTGACCATTCGGTTTTTGGAAGTCGACGCGCACGCCGTGAATCTTTCCTCTCCCTTCGACGAGCATATTCCCTTGACCATCGAGGGTGACGGGGGAGACGGCGAGAATTTCGAAGTCGTTCGCCGCGAGGCCGACCGAAATGAGGGTGGTCGTCCCGAAGTCGCGCAGGTCGCCGGCCATGTTCTTCGTGATGAAAAAGCTCGAGCGGATGACGTCTTGAAAGGCGTGACCGATGTCACCGACTTTCCCGGCGAGCTCTCCGCTCGCGAGGAGCGCTGCGGGGTCGGGCAGGACACCCGGATTTTCGAGACCGACGAGGAGGACGTGCTCGAAATTCGGGAAGAGGAGATTCGGGTAAAGCGCGTCGGCCCCGGCGAAGAAATAAAGGAGGTTCCGCGTGTTCAGGTAGGCAGGGCCGAGCTTCGCGGCGAAAAGGGCGCGCGTCGCCGCCTGATTTTTTGGCGAAAAAAGTCCGGGGTCGTTTTCAAGCAAAGCGGAAAAGGAATTTCTCCGGGCGGCGCCCTCCCATTCCGGGCTCGTCGTGATCTTTTTCGCCTCGGCGCCGCTCGCTTCGGGACTCCGCGGCGAGAATCCACCGAGGAGTCGTGCCCGCGCATCGACGGAAAGATCGGCGTAAACCGGGGAAATCAGCCCCCCGAAGGCAAGAAAAGGCAGGAAACCGACCAGGAACCGCATTTGCATTGGACTCATGACAGACCTCGCGTTGGGTATTGAAAATTAATGTCCGCTTTTCGAACTACCACTGGATTTATAAAAACGAAACGAATAAGGTAAAAGGTTTTGAAAAAAAATTCGAATGGCGTTCCCGTAAAGCTTTCACCGGTCGACCGCCGTCCGGTCGAGCAACTCGACTTCATCGGTGCGCTCAGCATCATCGTCGGGAGTATTCTCGGTTCCGGCATTTTCATCGCGCCGGGATTGATCGCGGCGTTCTCCCCGAATCTGACGCTCACCTTCGCGTTCTGGATCGTGGGCGGCCTCGTCTGCGCGATCGGCGCGGCGATTTACGGGAGTCTCGGCCTACGTTTTCCGCAGGGCGGCGGTCAGTACGTCTACCTTCGCGAATCGCTCGGCACGAAATATTCTCGGTTTTACGCGTGGGCGAGTATCGCGGTCATTTGTCCGACGATGCTGGCGGGCACCGCGCTTTTCTTCGCGTCCCAATGGGAAATTTTCTTTCCGCTCCATCCGGGGCTCGTGAAAGCGATCGCCGTTTTCGTGGTGATGTTTTTCACTTACCTGAATACGCGCGGAATTCATCTCGCGGGAAACGTCCAGAAGGCGCTTGTGCTCGCCCACGTCGCCCTTTTCCTGGGAGTCATTTTTTTCAGCGCGCAACGCCTTCCGAATCACGAGCTGGTGAATTACCCGGCATTTACTGGGTTCGGCGGCCTTTCGTTCTCGAAGGGGATTGTCGCGCTCGCCGCCGTCCTCTGGTCCTTCGAGGGATTCAATTCGGTCACCTTCATCACGAACGAGATTCGGGGTGGGGAGCGTAACGTGCGTAAAATCGCGCTCGTCGGGTGCGGTGTCGTCCTCGCGCTTTATTTGCTCTTTAATCTCGTCGCGCTGAACGGCACGTCGCCGACGGCGCTCGCGCATTCGCCGAACGTCGCCGCTTCGCTCATGAGCCAGGCGTTCGGGCTCCGGGGTGGACTCTGGGTGTTCGCGCTGACGCTCCTCGGTCTCGCGACCGTCCTGCACACTTCAGTGATCATCGGGCCGCGGATTATTTCCGCGACCGCCCGGGACGGACTCGTGTGGGGCGGGCTAAGCCGTTTGAGCGGGGAACACTCCGCGCCGAAGAATGCCCTTTGGTTCCAATTCGGCATCGTCCTTCTCTACGTTTTTGTCGGGCACTTCGAGAGCCTCATCACGTGCTTCATCGTTTTGAATTGGCTCTTCTATGGTTTGACCGTGACGGGGTACTTGAAAGTCCGGGGGGCCGGGATCCGCCCCATCGAACGGGCGGGGGCCTATTTCTTTATCTGCATGGTGGTGTTTCTCCTCGGAAGTCAGTTTATCGAAAACCCCGGGTTGGCGGCGGCGGGAGTGGTGGTCTTTGCGATCGGGGTGTACGGCGCGGATCCGCTGGCGCGAGCTTTCTCCCGGGCCCGGAACGCGGACAGATTGAGGATGGCGACCGGAGTCGCGCGGCCCGACGAAGCGACTCCGGTCGCGATTGGTCGCGTGCGCGCCTAAGCGAGACGCCGTTAGAGCGGAAGTTGGACAATAAACGCGGCGCCTTTTCCGAGTTCGCTCTCGACGTGAATCGAGCCGTGATGGGCCTTTAAAATCTGCTTCACGATGTAGAGCCCGAGTCCGAGGCCGCTGATGTCGTCGCTGGAGACCGCTCGCTCGAATCGTTGAAAGATGCGTTCGTGATTCACCTCGGCGATACCGCGCCCCTGGTCGCGAACGATAATTTCCGTCCCGTCCTTCGATCCGTTCACGCGAATCGAAATCGGTTTCCCCGCGCCGTAGCGCATGGCGTTCGTCAGGAGATTAGTCACGACCTGTTCGATTCGGAACCGATCGCCGTTCCCGAAGGAAGGAGCGGGAAGGTCGACTTTTATCGGGCATCCCGCTGCCGCGAACTGCTCCGTACTTCGCTCGACGACGTCCCCCACGAGTTCGCAGAGGTCGAATCGTTCCATACTCATCGAGAGCTTTCCGGAACTGATTCGGGAAATGTCGAGCATATCATCAATCAGGAGAGTGATTCGCTCGATCTGACGCTCGTCACCGTTGAACATTTTCGCCAGCTTTTCTGCGGAAAACGCGGCCGTGTTTCCCTTCTCCAAGTTTCGTTTTCGCATCTGGGACTGAAGTTTGAGGGAGGTAAGCGGAGTCTTGAGTTCATGGGAAGCGATGGACATGAAGTCTTCCCGAATCTGAACGGCCTGTTCCAACTCGGACTTTATTTTGCGAAGCTCGGTCAATAGTCGCTCTTGTTCTTGCTCTGCCGCGCGGCGCTCGGAGATATCCCGGATGGCGGCGGAGATCAGAATACCGCTCTCGGTCTGCAGTGGACTGAGAGAAACGTCGATCGAGAATTCCGTCCCGTCCTTTCGCCGGCCGACCAGATCGAGGATTTTTCCCATTTGGCGCGCCGACGGATTCGCGGCGAATTTCAATCGGTGAGCGACGTGGCCGGCTCGAAATCGCTCCGGTAAGAGAATCTCGAGATTTTGCTCGAGGAGGTCCGCTCGCTCATATCCGAAAACGACTTCCGCCTGCCGGTTGATCAGCTCAATCCGTCCCTGGCCGTTGGTGATGACGATCGCGTCCGGCGCCGTTTCGAGCAGACCCCGGAATTTCGCTTCCGCGAATTTCAATTCGCGTTTCTGCTGAAAGAGTTCGACGAAGACGTTCACCTTGCTCTTCACGGCGAACGGATCGAGGGGTTTATGAAGAAAGTCGACGGCGCCGGATTCGTAACCCTTGAACGAGTAACTCTGATCCTTCGCCGTAGCCGTGACGAAAATGATCGGCACGGTCTTCGTTCGCCGCGCCCCGCGCATGAATTCGGCGAGTTCGAAGCCGCTCATCCCCGGCATTTGGACGTCGACGAGCGCGACTGCGAACTCATGCGCGATCATGAGTTCGAGCGCTCGAGTGCCCGATTCGGCCTCGAAAATCTCCACATCGTCGCGCCTAAGGAGGCCTTCGAGGGCGAGGAGATTGTACTTGAGATCGTCGACGATCAGAATTTTAGCGCGCGGTATGAGCGTCACGGGAGATTTCCCATTTCAATGCCTTTGGTATATTCGGGCTTTTTTGTCGAAGATGATAAGATCTTTCGACCGGGCGGAAAATTGGGCCGTTTCCTGTTTGCCGAAGCCGAGGAAACCCTTCTTACAGAGGGATTCGTGAAAAAGGGAGATCGCGCGATCCTGAAGTTGACGGTCGAAATAAATCAGGACATTGCGACAGGAAATGAACTGCGCCTCTACGAAGACGGAATCGGTCACGAGGCTATGATCTGAAAACGTGATTCGTGTTTTCAGCCGTTCGTCGACCGTCGCGGTGTTCGTTGCCGGAGTGTAGTAGTCGTCTAATTTCGCTTTCCCACCGGATTTGGCATATTTTTCTTCCGCGTTTCGGAATGCCGAAAGCGAGTAGACGCCGCGCGCGGCCTTTTCGAGACTGCGGGCGTTGATGTCGGTCGCGTAGATCCGAATTCGCTCGGAAAGGCCCTCCTCGCGGAAAACGATCGCGAGCGAGTAAGCCTCCTCGCCGGTGCTGCACCCCGCGACCCACACGTTCACCGATGGATAGGTTCGCAAATAAGGCACGACCTTTTCGCGGACCGCGAGGTAGTACTCGGGATCCCGGAAAAGTTCGCTTACGGGAACGGTGAGCGATTGAATGAGTTCGTCGAAAGACTCGGCGCTGCCTAGGATTTTCTCCTGAAGCGCGGGCAGAGTAAGGCATTCGAGACGGTCCATCGCTTCGACGAGCATCCGCCGGAGGGTAAACGGCGAATAGGACCGAAAATCGTAACCGTATTTTCCGAGAATCGACTCGAGAATGTCCTTTCGCTCGATCTCGAAGGTCGGACTTTCAATTCGACGCATGGAATTCAGTCCCGTCCTAATTTCGGAGCCCAGACGCGAATGACCGAGAAGAGCTGATCGAGATCGATCGGTTTCGCGAGATAGTCGTTCGCACCGGCTTCCATGCAGAGTTCCCGATCATTTTTCGTGGCTTTCGCGGTCACGGCGATGATCGGGAGCTTCGCGAAACGTTTTTGTTTACGGATTTCGCGAGTCGCCTGGTAACCGTCCATCTCGGGCATCATGATGTCCATGAGAACGAGGTCCATGCGCGGTTCATCTTTTAATTTCGCGAGCGCTTCCTTGCCGTTTCGCGCGACTTCAATATGGGCGCCTTTCTGCTCGAGCGCCGCGGTCAGGGCGAAAATATTTCGAATGTCGTCGTCGACGACCAGGATTTTACGCCCCTCGAAAACGTCCTCTCGATTCCGCATATTCTTCAACATCGTTTTTCGCTCGGGAGTAAAGCGAGCCTCGACACTGTGGAGAAATAGGCCGACCTCGTCGAGGAGTCGTTCGGGCGATTTCGCGCCCTTGATGATGATCGAGCGGGAATATTTTCGGAGCTGGTCCTCCTCTTCCCGTGATAGCGAGCGCCCCGTATAGACGATCACCGGAGGGAAGGTGGCGACCCCTTCTTGTTCCGTCATTTTTCTGAGGAGCTGTTCGCCGGACATGTCTGGGAGCTTGAGGTCGATGACCATGCAGTCGAAAAGAGTCGTACGGAGAATGTCGAGGGCCTTCGAGGCGAGATCGACGGCGACGATTTCAAGGTCCGGACCGGCGATGAGTTTGACCATGCTTTCGCGCTGAAGGGGATCGTCCTCGACGATGAGGACACGTTTCATTTTATGGGCGAGTATGGAGTCGAATTTCGCGAAGGCGGCTTTCAGTTCCTCATTTTTCGCCGGTTTCAGGAGGTAGCCAATCGCGCCGAGCTGGAGAGCCTTTTCCATATAGTCGTGGGCGGACGCGATGTGGACGGGGATATGCCGAGTGGCGGCGTCCTCTTTGAGCTGGTCGAGAACCGTCAGGCCCGAGTGATCGGGCAGAACCATGTCGAGCAGGATCGCATCCGGGATATGCCGGCGGGCGAGTTCGAGACCCTCGTCCGCGGACAAAGCGACGAGGCATTTATAGTGATTCTCCCGTCCGAGGTCGAAGAGGATGCGGGCGAACCGAGGTTCGTCCTCGATCACGAGGAGGACGCGATCTTTCGATTCGAGGTTTTCGCGATCGTCCGTGAACGGGAGCGGCTTCGGGCGTTCGGATCGCGGGCGGCTAATTTCTGCGGTTAAATCGGTCGAAGGCGCCGAGTAGACTTTCGGGACCGCGGTTTGGACCCGTGATTCGTCGTAAGTTTCCGGAAGGAGTAGGGTGAAACGGCTCCCTTCTCCCGGCGTGCTTTCGACTTCGACGCTCCCGCCGAGAAGGCGGGCGAGATCGCGTGAAATCGAGAGACCGAGTCCAGTGCCGCCGTACTTGCGGTTGGTCGTTCCGTCGGCTTGCCGAAACGCCTCGAAGATGACTTCCTGTTGGGCCTTCTGAACGCCGATTCCGGTGTCGATCACCGCTAGGGAGAGACGCGAGTCGGGAAGCCGTGAAACATGGAGGGTGACCTGGCCTTTCTCCGTGAATTTAAACGCGTTCGAGAGAAGATTTTTCAGGATTTGCTCGAGGCGCTGACGATCCGTGTACATGGAGTCCGGGACCGAAGGCTCGATTTCGATTTTGAAGGCCAGTTTCTTTTCTGCACCGAGCGGACCGAAGGTCTTTTCGAGCGTGCTGAACACTGCCGGCAAAAAGACGCTTTCCGGGCGGATTTCGAGTTTTCCGGCCTCGACTTTAGAAAGGTCGAGGATGTCGTTGATGAGATTCAGAAGGTCGTTGCCGGCCGAAGAGATGGAAAGCGCGTACTGGATTTGCTCGGGAGTGAGGTTTCCGCCCGCGTTGTCGGCGAGGAGTTTCGCGAGGATGAGAGCTGTTTAGCGGCGTGCGAAGCTCATGGGACATGTTCGCGAGAAATTCGGATTTGTATTGGCTCGCGCGTTGAACTTCGTCGGACCGCTCCTCCAGCAGTTTTTGCGCGATATTGAGCGCTTCGTTGTTCTCGTTGAGCGTGTCGCGCTGTTCTTCCAGTTGTTCGTTCGTTTGTTCAAGCTCCGATTGTTGGCTCTTGAGCTCCGTCTGGGATTCCTTGAGCGCCCGGGCCTGGTCTTCGAGTTCCTGGTTGGCGGCTTTGAGGGCGCCCTGCTGGGTTTGGAGTTTTTCGGTGAGGATTTGGGAGCCTTCGAGAATCTCCTGCTGCTTCTTCCGGCTGATCGAGGTGTTGATCGCGATTCCGATGTTTTCGGAAACGTGCTCGAGGAAGGTTCGCTGGTGTTCGGAAAAGGAGCTGAAGGAGGCGAGTTCGATCACTCCGTTCACGACTCCCTCGTAGAAGACCGGGGCGAAGAGGAGCGAGCGTGGGGACGATTCCCCGAGGTCCGAGCTAATCTTTCCGAAGTAATGGCCGGGGACGTTCTCGAGGAGGATCGGTCGCTTTTCGAGCGCGGCTTGGCCGACCAGGCCCTCGCCGAGGGCGATGGTTTGTTCCTTCGTGGCAAGTTTCGAATAGGCGTATCCGCTCACGCGCCTGAGCATTTTTTCTTCGGTGACGTAGTAGAAGGCGCCCATCTGGGCGTTGAGGAAGGGCGCGAGATGGCTCAGCACGCTCTGGCCGAGTCGGGCCACGTCTTGTTCGCCGCGCATCTTGTCGGATAAGGTGATCTGACCCTCGCGAAGGAATTCGAGCTCGCGGGCCTTTTCGCGAAGGGACGCTTCGGCGTGTTTCCGTTCGGTGATGTCACGCTCGGTGGTGGCGATGCCGGTGAGTTTGCCTTTGTCGTCGGTGAGTTTCGTGTTCGTGAGCCAGACGTCGATGATGCGTCCGTCTTTATGCTT
>JAYVXM010000384.1:0-5040 GCA_043785205.1 Bdellovibrionales bacterium | reverse complement strand
GAGCGAAGGAACTCGTGATCCATAATCCGATTCGTCTCGACGATTCCGCCTACGGCGCGCTCGAGTCGCTCGGCCTCGTCGCCCATATCGTCGCGCCGAACCGGTTTCATAACAGCGACGGCGCATTCTACCGGGCCCGTTTTCCGCTCGCGAAATTTCACCCCCCCGGCTCGGGGAATCTTTGGCCCGCCGACCTCCGCAAGGAAATCGACGCCCACGTCTTCGACGGGCTCCGGCTCCTCGACGAAACCGTCTTCTTCCACAAGGTCTCGAAAACGCTCGTCGTGACCGACCTCGTCTTCAATATGCAGATCAACCTCAAGGGCGCGGAAAAGGCCCTCTTCCAGGCGAACAAGATCTACCAGCGCTTCGGCCCGAGCCGGCTCTTCCGCTACGCCTTCGTGGCGAACAAAACCCTCGCCGGTCGTTCGCTCGATAAAATCC
Organism: Bdellovibrionales bacterium; assembly: GCA_043785205.1. GTDB lineage: Bacteria > Bdellovibrionota > UBA1018 > UBA1018 > UBA1018 > JACMQW01. Next base: position 4,596 of record JAYVXM010000384.1, on the reverse strand, counting down.
TGCGGTGGGACTTCGACCGGGTCATCATGAATCACGGCACGATCCTCGAGCGGGACGGGCCCCGTCGACTCCTCCAGTCGTTCGCGGAGATGGGAATCAAACCCCTTCTCTAGCGACTAGCCCGCGCGGTTTATATTATTCAGATCCTCGAACGCGGTCCGGAGACGCTTCACGAAATGCTCTTCGCCCTTCCGCAGCCAAACGCGCGGGTCGTAATATTTCTTGTTCGGCGCCTCGGGACCTTCCGGATTTCCGAGCTGGCCCTGGAGATAGGCCTTCTTCTCTTCGTAGAAGCTCTTCACGCCTTCCCACATCGCCCACTGCATGTCGGTGTCGATGTTCATCTTGATCACGCCGTAGGAGATCGCTTCGCGAATTTCCGCCTGACTCGACCCGGAGCCGCCATGGAAGACGAAGTTCACGGGCTTCGCGCCGGCGGCGTACTTCTTCATGATGAATTCCTGGGAGTTCTTCAGGATAACCGGCGTGAGCTTCACGTTCCCCGGCTTATACACGCCGTGGACGTTTCCGAACGACGCGGCGACGGTGAAGCCGGGGCCGATCGATTTCAGATGTTCGTAGGCGTACGCGACATCTTCGGGCTGGGTGTAGAGACTCGAGTTATCGAGATGCGAGTTGTCGACCCCGTCCTCTTCTCCCCCGGTCACGCCGAGCTCGATTTCGATCGCGGTATCGATCGCCTTCATCCGCTTGAAGTAGGTCGCTGAGATTTCGATGTTCTCCGCCAGCGGCTCTTCCGAGAGGTCGAGCATATGCGAAGAGAAGAGCGGGCGTCGGTTCGCCTTGTGATACGCTTCGCCGGCGACGAGAAGCCCGTCGATCCACGGCAGGAGTTTTTTCGCCGCATGGTCGGTGTGCACGACGACCGGAACGCCGTAGTCTTCGGCCATGAGGTGGATATGGTGGGCGCCGGAGATCGAACCGGCGATCGGTCCGCCCTCGTTCGGAAGCTTGAGCGACTTTCCGGCGTAGAATTGGCCGCCGCCGTTCGAGAATTGGATGATCACCGGCGAATTCACGAGCTTCGCGGTTTCGAGTACGGCGTTGATCGAGTTCGTGCCGGTAACGTTCACTGCGGGAAGCGCGAATTGATTTTCCTTCGCGTAGGCGTAGAGATCCTGCAGGGCCGAGCCGAAGACGATTCCGGGTTTTAATTTCATAGCCCACTCGTAACCCATTGACACGTCGCCCGGGAATCCCAAATTCCCCCTTTTCGGGCGGAGAGAGCCGGTTCGCCGGCCGTCTCCGCCCCGAAGGAGCCCCGCGAACGGGGAGGATATCCTTACCTTTTCGCCGGCGTGATGCCGGTCAGTTTCGCGAACAGCGCGGCGGCGTGCATGCTGCCGAAGCCCGTAACGGCGTCCCATCCGGCGGCGGCCGAATACCGACCGTTGCTGCCGGAAACGACGTCGCTGAAGTCGGCTTTTTGTTCCGACGCGCTTAGTCCGTACACGATCGGATTGATGAAGCCCGGACTCGTGCGCTTCGCCTTCGTCCGCGCCTCGCCGACGAGCGCGAGGAATCCCGCCCACTGGGGCGCCGCGATGCTCGTCCCACCGAGCACGACCCACGTCGGAGCCGTCGAAGGTCCGCCGGAGTTCGTCTCCCACGCCGCTTCCCCCGTTTTCGGATCGGCGTTGAACGCAACGTCCGGGATCGAGCGCTTCACGTAGGGCGCCCCGAGTTTCGACTGGTAGCTCGGAGTCGGGTAGACGCCGCTGATCCCGCCGCCGCTGCCGGTCCAGGCGTTCTCGAACGTGGAACCGGAATTCACGAGCGCCGTTCCGCCGACCGCGACCACGTTCGGATTCGACGCCGGATAATCGGCGACGATCGTTCCGTCCCCGCAACCGTCCGACCCGCTGTCGCCGGAAGCGACGAGGATGTTCACTCCCTGAGCCACGGCCTGGGCGAAGACGGTGTCCATCGCGGTTTTATGGTCGGGGGAAAGACGGCTCTCGCATGAACCCCAGCTGTAGTTCACGACTTTCGCCCGATTATCGTCGAGGATCGCCGTAAAGAGCGCGAGCTCGCCGGCGTCGCTATTCTCCGCCGACGCGAAGATGTGGAGGTCGGCGCCGGGCGCGATCATACCCGAGAATTCGGCGTCGAGCTCGGTTTCCATCGCGGAGTCGGCGCTGTACGGCGCCGTCCCATTGAACGAGACCACGTCGACCGTCCGGGTCGTCCGAAGTCCGATCTTCGCGAAGTAGGCCGTGATTTCCGGTACCTTCAACCCGTCGTAAGTCGCGATCGCGATCGCCTGCCCTTTCCCGGAATATCCGGCGGAATAGATCGGATCGAAACCGTAGGCGGTCTTGATCTTCGAGGGCAGCACGCCCGGTTGGGCGAGCGGTTTCGGTTTCGGCTTCGCGCGTGAACCCGCTTCGTAAACGGCGTTCGCCTCGTCGTTCAGGACTTGGAAGTGCGGCTTCCGTTTATTCGAATTATCGAGGCCGACGACCGTTTTCACGAGGTCGAGGTAACTCGGCACCCGCGCGTAGGTGCTGATCTTCCGTACGCCGTTCGCTTCCGCGAACCGCGTTTGGAACGTATTTTCGATCGCCGGTTTGTCGGCGCGAACCGTGATGAAAAGGTGCGACTTCGTTTCCTTGACGATTCGGAAACCCTGTTGCTTCAGATTCTGGATGACGTTCGCGTACTCGTCGTCCGAAGGGCCCGCCGCCCGGCGGATCTGCTCGGGGGTATAGGTGATCCCGAACCGAGTCGCGTTCTCCGCGAGCGTTTCGAGGGAAACCCTTTCCTTTAAGCCGATGACGAGATCGACCGAGCCCGCGGCGAGGGCCGAGGGCACCACCGTGAACGCGGCGAGCGCGAGAAATGAAAATGCGACGACCGAAGCCGTGCGACCGCTGAAAGAAACCATATCAACCTCCATGTATAGAGCGCCGGACTTCCGAGTCCGGCGTTCCCGTTCGAGCGGGGACCTGCCCACGAGTATGCCTAGGCAAAATCCGCCCACAAGGGGCGGCGCCAATAATTTGAATAAAATCTGTTTAAGATATCCGTCGGATTCTTGGCGCTCTACTAACGCTATGTAAGAATAGGTGAAACGCGCGACGTTCCGAGCGTAAAACAGCGTGGAAATCGCATCGCGGCGAGTTAAATCGAGAAAATGCGCTATTTCCGGGCGGCGCAGTACGCGGACCAGCGGGCCCGGTTCTTCGCGATCAGATCCTGAAGCACGGTCGAGCGCTCGATCTCCGCCGAGGTCGGATAGGCGATCGCTTTCGGGCACTCGACGAATTTCGGAAAGACGCGACTCGCGTTCGCCTTCAGGAGCGACTGTCCGACTTCGGCGGCTTCCGCGACAGACATCCGGCCCGCTTTCAGCTCGAGGAGCGCCACTTCGAAGGCCGTATTGTATTCGGTCAACGTAGCCGCGATCTTTGGATCGAGGGTCCGCGCGAGCACGCGGTGAATGTAGACGGCGAGCGCCTTCTTCGGATGGTCGATCGAGAATCCACCGAGCGTTTCCGGATCCTGTTCACCGTCGTCGCCGATGAGGATAAACGGCGTTTCCGGATTCGCGGTGGTCAGCTCTTCGAGCCGCGCGCGCTTGTGGACCGGCGTGGAATTTCCTTTTTTAAAGATGTTCCGCAGAATGAGCCGGTACGCCGGAAAACCGGCGTCGTCGAGCTCGTCTTCGACATGCGACTGAAGGAGCGTCGGACCTCCGCTCAGAAAGATCATCGAATCCTGATCGCGAGCCATGATGCCGTATAGGGGGGCCATGCCCGGAAAAATCTGTTCGCCGATGATTCCGCGGTAGACGGCGGCCGGGAACTTATGCGGAACGTTCGCGAGTTTCACCGTATCGTCGACGTCGCTAATGAGGAGTGGCGCGCGGTCGGCGGCGTGGGCGCCGATGGAAAACAGGAGTGGAACGAGGAGCGGGAGGAACAAAGGCGAGGCGCGTCCAGACTTCATAGGTTTTCCTCGGGTTGAACTCGGCTGGGTGTAGATATAATAGATGACACTACGGGTCAATCATTACAATTCTTCCATAATTTCAATGAATTTGACGCCCGCCAATTTTCAGTCTCTCATATCGAACTATGAATGCTTCAAACCTAAAGCTCCTGAGTTTGGTTTTGGCCTCGATCACGCTCCTCCCTTTCCCCGCCCTCGCCGGGACGCCTTCCTTCCGAAAAGTCTTGATCGTGATGTTTGAAAACGAAGATGCGGCCAAAGCGATGGACCAGCCGAATTTCCGGCAGTTCGCGGCGAACGGGGCTTCCCTTTCGAACCTCGTCGCGGAGACCCACCCCTCCCAGGCGAATTATATCGCGCTCGTCTCGGGCGATCTGCACGGTGTCCACGGCGACGGGAATACCGATATCGACGCCCGCCACATCGGCGATCTCCTCGAGGAATCGGGTCACTCATGGAAAACGTACCTGGAAGGCTACCCCGGCAATTGCTCGACCGTAGCGCGGAGCGGAAACTACGTCCGGAAGCACAATCCCTTCATCAGCTTCCTCAACATCCAGAACGACGCCGCCCGCTGCGCGAAGCACCTCGTCGAGGCGTCCCAGCTCGCAAACGACATCG
>JAYVXM010000383.1:0-5051 GCA_043785205.1 Bdellovibrionales bacterium | reverse complement strand
GGCGCGGACGATTTGGAAAGCTGCTCATCGGTCATCGGCGAATCGGTCGCGCCGAAGTCGACGGTCTTTTCCTGGAGTTGGCGAATGCCCGCTCCGCTTCCGAGGGACTGGTAGTTAATCTGGGCTTCGGGATCGAGCTTTTGGAATTCCGAAAACCATTTCGTGTAGAGCGGATACGGGAAAGTGGCGCCCGCGCCATTGATCGAAACCGGGCCGGCCGACGCCGCTCCGGAAACGGTGGCGAGGAGCAGACTCGAAATCAAGAGTACGTTTTTCATGCGGATTCCTTTCGCGGCCGATTAAATCGCGGCCTGGAAACAGAGGATGAAGAGGGAGCCGTTCGATCCGGCCGTCGGCACGTAGCTCCCCGAGGCTCCGGTCATATCTCGGAGGAGGGTGTACGCGGCCTGAATTTTCGCACCATGCTTCGCCTCGTAGTAGTTCATTCCGAGCGTCACCGCGTGAGGCGAGAGTCCGGCGTTGTCGAACGTTTCGTAGCGGGCGGCGGGTTGGAAGCGATCGCTGACCGAATAGGCGGTATCGACGGCCCATCCGTGCGCGCCGACTCCGTTATCCCGAGCGACGACGCCTTCGCCCTTGAGGAGTAATTCGCCGAGGGTGGCTCGCGCGCTCGCGCCGAACCGGGACTTCATTCCGAAGCTGTAGTCGCCGCCGGAGGCGAAGACGCCGAACTTCGTCGTATCCGTCGGAAGAACGTCCGCGCGAATGCTGAGGTCTTTCTTGTCGTTGGTATCGTCGATGTTCGACTTTTGGCCGCTCGAAATCATCGCGTTCACGCGAAAGATCGACTCCTTCCACGCGAGCATGGCGCCCGACTCGCGGCGATCGCCGTAGAGGCGCGCGATGTACGTGCGCTCCGGGAAGAGAAGTTCGGCCGACGGTTCGTACCCTTCGGCGGTGGTCGGGATTTTGAATTGACCGAGGATGAATTCGAGGTTCGGCGTGATCGCGTACGCGACGCCGAGGTCCTGGAGAATCTTATTGTCGCCGGCGGCGACGAGGTTCTTCGCCGGATCGGCCATGACGAACCAGCGGGTGTTCTCTGCCAACGATCCGGAGAACCTGATTTCCGCGCGGCGCATGCGAAAGTTAAATTTCGTGGTGGCGGCCGTGGTGTCGTCGTAGGCCCACGACTGGAGGAGGAGATTGATTTTAGCGGTGCCCGTATTCACGGTCAGCGGCTCGGGCGTTTCCGCGGCATGGGCGAGGAACGAGACGAGAAACGTACCGGCGGCGAGGACAAGGCGAGCAATGGGTTTGTTCATGGTGAACCTTTCTCTTTGTCCGGAGTTAACCCCAAGTCATCGGCGATAAATGTTTGGATATGGTTACGGGCGGGGTCCTGACCGAACCCTAAAATTCGCGGATATCGAAGGAAAAATCAGATTTTTCGGGACCTTACCAGGTCATTTCGGACGCATTACGCAATGCGATAAAGACTGTTAAGATCGGGGGAATGCTTAAGGGGTTTCGTCAAATCATCGTCCTGCTGCTTTTGGTCGCGTTCACGGCGATTTACCTGAACGGAACGCGAATCTTTTCGCCCGACGATCCGAACTCTCCCTACCTTTCGAATCTTCGCTACGAAGGCACCGGGAACGAATTGAACAAGACCCTCTTCGGCGAGTCGGCGCGCTGGGCGAGCATGGAAAACTACATCCGGCTTCAGAACGAGTACGACACGCGTCGCGCGTACGGGCTCCTGAACGACACGGACGAAGCGCGCTACAACAGCGCGTTCCGCGACCTCGCGAGAAACGCGGTCAGGAACTGGGGCGGTTATCACGCCGCCATCCTTCGCGATAAGATCGGAAAGAATCTCGACGGCGTTCCATCGTGGTACGCGATCCGTACTTCGAAATCGCCGCCAATCCTCGTCGCGGGCATTCTCGCCGCCGCGTATTCGGGACGGACGCTTCAGTACCACCTGACCGCTGAAAATTCCGTCGAATCCCGCACGCTCGTCCATACCGCCCACTTCGATAGCCAATACGTCGGCTGGTCGAACTCGCTGATCGGAGGCGGCGTCGGAAGCACCTACGACGGCGCGTCCCGCGGCCTCGCGATGTCGGTCCATAAGGACGTCGCCGCCGGGATCAGCGTAACGTATGATCACGGCATCGATAACGACGCGATCGGCATGGTCTACTCGACCGGATTCTGAGCCGTCGCTACTCGTTCTCGAGCCGCTCGGCGATCGCTTCGAGGATCTTCTTGAACGCGTCTGAACGGCGCGCGCGAAACGCCGGCCGCGGCGACGAGAGGCCGGCCTTCTTGCGTCGTTCGACGAACTGCCCAAACGCGAGGAGCGGTCCGACGAGCCGGTGGGAGAAGACCACGCTTCCGGCGAACGTGAGCGTCAGGGCGGCCCCTTCGATCACGCAGAGGCCGAAGAGATAGTCGCGGATCACGCGGTCCGGACCGAGCGGATTCCCCCCGCCCGCGGTCACGTAGACCTTCAGGAAGACGAACGAATAGAGGGCGATCACGAAGAAGTGGGCGAACCCGAGGAGCACGAGCGCGAGCCCGAAGCTGCGCTGGAATTCTGGCTCGACCCAGTAACCTTGCCGCTGGTTCTTCGCGTACCAAAGTTCGTCGGCCTCGCGAAAGATCGCGAACGCGATCAGGATCGCTCCCCCGAATACGACGGCGTCGGCGTAATTGAACGCCAGGTCCTTCAGTCCCGGAACGCGAAGAATGGCGTAATCAATCACCGTTCCGGTCGTCATGCGGTCCCAGACGTTCCCGAAAATCCCGGAGACGTAGACGACGAGCCCGCACTTAAGGAACGGCGCCTTCTTTTGGCGGAGAAAGTACATCCCGAGCGCGACACCGAGGGCGAGGAAGCCGAAAAGGACGCTGAAAAAGATCCGGATCACCCACGGATCGAGATCCGCGAGGTAGCCGCCGAAGATCCCGTGATTTCCGAACGGAAAGAAGCGGAAGCAAAGGACGTCGAGCGGCGAGGCAAGGCCGGTCGCCCAGTGCTTCAATCCCTGGTCGACGAGGATCGTCAGCAGGACGAATCCCGCCGTGACGGCGATTAGGACCTTCGGCGCGGAAAAGAGACGAGCGAAATTTTTTTTCATTTTACGGCCGCCACGTACGCGATCCAGGCGTGGGCGGGATCGCCCCGCTCCATCGGCGCGTATTCTCCGGTGCCCCGACCCGACGAATCGGCGACTTCCCAAAAAACCTGCGTCTTCCGGAAACCCGCTTCGCGGAGGACCTCCCGGACTTCGCGAATCCCCCAGAGGCGCCAGTGGTATTCGAACGCGTTCCGGATCCAACGGCGATTCGGAAGCTGGAAATGGATCGCATAGTCGTTCATTCCCGAAATCGCGTCATAGTCCATCTGGTCCCAAACGTAACGAACCTTCCCCACGCCCGGCGCGCGAAAAACGCGCTCCTCCTCGAGCCATTCCTGCATCCCCTCGCCCCCCGCCATCTCGAGGAAAAGCGCGCCCTTCGGCACGAGGCTCGCGCGCGCGGCGCGGAAGTATTTCAGCAGCGTCGCGCGCTCCTCGAAAACGAAGAAGCTGAAATTGCAAGCCGCGATGAGATCGTGCTTATCCCGCGTCGGAACGAGCACGTCCTTTCGGCAGTGGCGAATCCGATCTTGCTCGTCTGGCGTAAGCGTCGGCTTATGCACGCGATCGAAATACGAAAGGGGTTCGGGGTCGAGATCGAGGCCGGTCGCGACCCGGTCCTTACCGCCGCGGACCCATTCCATACTGATGCGGGAGGTTCCGCAAAAATCCTCGCGAAGCCGTTTCGCGGTCCGACCGGTGAGCCAGCGGTAATACCTCGGTAAATGGCGAGCGTGCCAGTCCGGACTCTGCACGGAGTTTTCGTAGAGGAAGTACTTCAAATCCGACGCTTTTCGAACGGACTTTTTGGTCACCGATCCGCTCAGTTAAAGTGCCCGATCTGAATGATCTGGGCGGGGTCGATTCCTTCGGCCGCCATGATCGCGACTTTCTGGGCGACCCGTTTCGCGAGCTCGCGGAACGCGATCGAAGTCGGGGCCGTCGGCGTGGCGACCGTGATCGGACGGCCGGTGTCGCCGCCTTCGCGGACGGCGGCGACGATCGGAATCTGGGCGAGGAGTTCTGTGCCGAATTTGTGGGCGAGGATCTTTCCGCCGCCCTCGCCGAAAATGAAGTATTTCTTATCGCTGTCGTCGGGCTTGAAGTAGCTCATGTTCTCGACGACGCCGATGATCGGGATGCGAACCTTATCGAACATCGCGTAGGCCTTGCGAACGTCTTGCATCGAAACTTCTTGCGGCGTCGAGACGAGGATCGCGCCGGTGACCGGCACCATTTGGGAGAGTGAGAGCTGGACGTCGCCGGTACCCGGAGGCATGTCGACGATGAGATAGTCGAGATTCCCCCACTCGACCTGGTGGCAGAACTGGGTGATCACCGAATGAAGCATCGGCCCGCGCCAGACGAGCGGCTGATCGGGATCGACGAGGAACCCCATCGACATGACCTTCACGCCGTGGGCGACGGGCGGAACGAAGAACTCGCCCTTCGTCGGATGATTCATGATCTTCGGTTGCTCCGTCACGCCCATCATCGTCGGGACGTTCGGGCCGTAGACGTCGGTATCCATGAGGCCGACGCGGGCCCCCTCGAGCGCGAGGCTCGTCGCAAGGTTCACGGCGACCGTCGATTTGCCGACCCCCCCCTTGCCGGACGAAACGGCGATGATATTCGCGACGCCTTCGATGGCGGCGACGCCCTTACCGGCGGCCCCGGCTCCGGCGCCTCCGGACACATGGCGATTCGCGCCCCGGACTTTCGCGTCCATCGTCACGGCGACCGACTTCACGCCGGGAACGCGCGCGAGCGCCTCGCGGACGTTCGCTTCGATCTTCGCCTTCGCGGGATGGGCCGGCGTCGTGAGAACCACGCGTAAGGAAACGGCCCCGTCGGGCGTGACGGCGAGATTCTCGATCATGCCGAGAGCGACGAGGTCCTTTTTCTGATCGGGTTCCTCGACGGAACGGAGAGCGTTCTGGA
>JAYVXM010000382.1:0-5059 GCA_043785205.1 Bdellovibrionales bacterium | reverse complement strand
CTCGACGCACTGACCGTCGTCCATTCGTCGAAGCTCTCCGCCGCGACGTTCGACGGCCCGGGCGATCCGACGATTCCGGATGTCCGTCCGACGGCCGCGGCCGATAAGGCGATCGCATTTTGTAAGGCAAACACTTCGCAGGCGTCCGTGACGACCGCGATGCTCTCCTCCTCACGCGCCCAGATCGATCTCTCGCCCCGGACCGAACCGTCCGGAACTCCGCCTCCCGGCCGTCCGGGTGGACCGGGTCGCCCAGGCCCTCAGCCGAGCCACGGCCCGACGCCGCAGCCGGCGCCATCGCCGACCGTCGTTCCACCGCCCCCTCCGGGACCGGTCAGCGAATTCGAAAAGTGCGTGACCGATTACAAGCCAGCTTACGAGCAAGCGTTCGTCGCCACGTTCCGGGCCGAATACGTGAACGCGTATAAGCCGGCGTTCGCGGAAATGTACGCCGCGAATAAAGGGAACGGCTGTAACGAAGCCCGCCGCGCCGACTACCGGCCGGACTACAACGCGGCCTACAAGCGTTCGTACGACGAAACGTATCGCCAAGTGTTCGACGGCGTGTACCGGAACATCTACGCCCAGGTGTATCGGAACACGTTCGCGGCCGCTTCGAACAATACGTATAACCAAACGTACCAAGGCCACTACGATACGCACTATGCGAACGCGAAAGCGAAAGCCTTCGCCGCTCGGCAAGACGAGCTCTATACCTCCGCCTTCAACGCGTCGAAAGCGAATGAGTACTCGGCGCGGTACCCGGGCTATAAGAAGGAAGTAGTGGCTCGCGGTCGTGCCGACGAAGCGGCCGATTTCATCCGGATTCCACTCCGTTTGATCGGTATCGCGATGAAGGAGACGATTAAGGACGGCATTCAAGAACCGGGTGAAAAGCTCACCGTCGATATGGATCTCCGCAACTTCGCGGATGCTCCGATCGCCGCGCGGGACATCGACATCAAAGCGGTCGCGAAGACCACCGGCGTCGCGGTTCCAGGTTCCGTCGCCATCCTCACGAAGGATCTCGGCGGCAAGAGCCTGACCCATGTGATCGGCGCCCTCGACATCCGACTCGATGAGAGCGCAGTCGGTCGGGTCGCCCAGGTCGAAATCCAAATCTCGGTGCGCGGCAATCGCCTCGCGACGGAGACGATCAACCTGAATGCCCGATACCTCACCGCAGTCACTCTCGTCGAAACGCCGGTCGCCCGCCTCGGGTATCCGGGTGACGTGAAAGTCCGCGTGCAGAACCAGTCTTCGTTGCCCCTTCCGGAAAACGCGACCCTTAGCCTGTCGACGAACATGCAGGGCGTGACGTTCTCGAAGACGAGCGAAGCGATCAACGGCTTAGCGGCCGGCGAAGCGCGGGAAGTCACCTTCCCGTTCAACGACGAAAGCTACGACGGTCAGACGGTGAACTTCGTTTCCTCGTTGAATCTCGCCTCCGGTCGCCGGACGGGAATGCTCAACGAGTCCCGCGAAGTTCCGTCCCTGCAAGACTACGCGTTCCGCATCTCGAACGGGATCTTCCTGGGCGATATCTCGGATCTCAAAAAGTCGGGCAAGACGCGGATCAAGGTGTTCGTCAAGAACATCAGTTCCCGCCAAGCCACGCAGTCGCTCACGCTGACGGCCTCGATCACGGGCCCTAACGCGAGTCAGTTCAACTTCATCAAGGGTAATCAGATCGTGTTCGACGCGATCGCCCCGGGTGACGAGGCGAATGGCGACAAGATCGTCGTGAAGGCCAAGAACGATAACTCCGGCGGCACCTTCGTGCTCGAAGTTCGCGAAGGCGGCAAGCTCATCGGTCGCTATAAAGAGAACTTCTAGTCGACGTAAGTAGGTTCAAGCCCGGAAGTGTGGCGAGCTGTTCGAGTTCTCGCGACGACCGAAGTGAAAATAAAAAGGGGCCGGAGGAACTTCCTCCCGCCCCTTTTTATTTTCCGCCGGCCGCGAGCGCGCCCATTTCGCCGGTTTGATACCGCCGAATCGCTTCTGCAATTTCGGCCTGGGTATTCATAACGAATCCCCCGTGCGTGACCATGGGTTCCCGACAACTCCGGCCGGATAGAAAAATAAAGTGCGATTCGTCGAGCGATTCGATGGAGAGTTCCGCGTCACGCTCTTCGTTCGCGAAGCCGACGGACTGAAGGCCTTCGAGCGTGAAGACTTCGTTTCCAGCGCTCACTCGGATCTTTCCCGAAAGGACGTAAACGAGGCCGCCGCAATCGGCCATGACCCGCGGACTCACGCTCATGCGCGCCCGCGATCGAAATTCGAAAAAAGAAAACGGTATCGGCAAGGTTTCCGAGGACTCGGCACCCGCGAGCTTGCCGAGGAAGACCCGCCCGCGAATTTGGGCATTCGGTTTCCACTCCTTCACCTGCTTCGGTTCGAGAACCATGCTCCGCGGCGGCAGCCGCTTCGCCTTGGCGGGGAGATTGATCGAGACGTGGATGCCTTCGCACGTCGTGCCCGCGAAAGGAGTCTCCTCCGTGATCATCCCGCTTCCCGCGACGAGTCCGTAGAATCCGCCCGGGTTGATCCGGGCGTTCAGTCCGAGATGGTCGCGCCCCGTGAATCCGCCCGGCGACGATTCGAGCACCGCGGTCAGGGCGACGAATCCGGCGAGTGGCCTCGGCGGAAACGGACGCTCGCTCATCCGGAAATGATCGACGTTCAGGACCGGGTCCGCCGTTCCCTCGAACGCGCGTTCGTTCACGTTGAAATAAGTGAACCCGTCGGAGTGGACTTTTCGACGGGCGGTGATGATCGGGGAAAACGTCAATCCCATGGTCTTGAGCTTGCCGGAAAATCGGCCCGGACTAAAGACCAACCCCCGCCGGGGTTCCGGAGAGGACGTCGCCGCGCCGCGCGCTCCCGCGAACGCGCGCACGGGCGCGAGGGAGCGCGACAAAAGGCCGACGCTTGTAACCGAAGGATCTGGTCTTTAAAGTCGGGTCTCCAACCCACCCGGAGCCCACACCATGACGACCCCCTCGATTCCCGCCAAAGCCTACGCCGCCCTCGACGCGAAATCCCCCCTCGGACCGTTCACTTTTACCCGCCGCCAACCGCGCGAGCACGACGTCCAAATCGAAATTCAATATTGCGGCGTCTGCCATTCGGACATTCACCAGGCCCGCGACGAATGGGGCGGCTCGACTTTTCCGATGGTCCCGGGCCACGAAATCGTCGGCCGAGTCACTCACGTCGGCGCGAAGGTGAAGCAATTCAAGGTCGGTGATCTCGCCGGCGTCGGCTGCATGGTCGACGCGTGCCGGGAGTGCGCGGCGTGCGCGGAAGGACTCGAGCAGTACTGCGAGAACGGCGCGAATTTCACCTATAATGGAAAGGAAAAGGACGGCGTGACGCCGACCCATGGCGGCTATTCGAACCTCATCGTCGTCGATGAGAAATTCACGCTCCGAATCCCGAAGGGCCTCGATCTCGCGGCGTGCGCCCCGCTTCTCTGCGCGGGGATCACGACCTACTCTCCGCTTCGGCACTGGAAAATCGGTCCCGGAAAGTCCGTCGCCGTCGTCGGTCTCGGGGGCCTTGGACATATGGGCGTGAAGCTCGCCCGGGCGATGGGAGCGGAAGTGACCGCGATTACGACGTCGACCTCGAAAAAAGAGGACGCTGTCCGACTCGGCGCCCACCACGTCGTCGTCTCCCGAAACGAAGCCGAAATGACGGCGGCGGCGGGCCGCTTCGATTTCATTTTGAATACGGTTTCCGCGCCGACGGACATCAACGCCTACATCGCGCTCCTCAAGCGGGACGGAACGATGGTCCTCGTCGGCGTGCCCGACAAGGCACCCGAGCTCCAGGCCTTCGCTCTCATCGGCGGCCGGCGTTCCGTCGCCGGTTCGTTGATCGGCGGCATTGCGGAAACCCAGGAGATGCTCGACTTCTGCGCGAAGCACGGCATCGTCTCGGACATCGAGCAGATCCCGATCCAGAAGATCAACGACGCTTACGCCCGCATGATCAAGGGCGACGTCAAATATCGGTTCGTGATCGACATGAAGTCGCTGGCGTAAGTAGGATCGCATTGCGGATGGGCGGGCTTCCATCGTAAGTAGGATCGCATTGCGGATGGGCGGGCTTCGCCCGACCGTAGCAATGCGATCTGTTCTCCGCCCGACCGTAGCAATGCGATCTGTTCTCCGCCCGACCGTAGCAAGCAAGTCCAGGCCGAAAAGCACTGGCCGGAAACACGGCGTGCCCCTAAACTGGAGGCATGACGAGTGTCGCCGATTTCTTGATGACGGACGGGTGTCCCTGGGTCGACCTGCGAAAGTGGAGCGGACTTCCGAACGTCCGGTGGTGCGAGGATCAGGTTTGTTCCTGGATCGCGACGCCCGCGAACACCTGGTCGAATCTCGGTTACATCTTCGTCGGGTTCTTCTTTTACTGGTTCACTCGAAAAGAGAAGTCCGAGAATCTCCGGTTCTACGGAACCGCGTCCCAATGGGTCGGTTGGACCTCGCTCCTCTATCACGCGTCGCTCACCTTCGTGACCCAGGTCTTCGATTTCCTCGGGATGTTCGTTTTCTTTTACCTGATCCTCATCCAGAACCTCGCTCGGCTCGGCGTCGGTTCAGGTGAACGGGTGAAGCGGAATGTCTGGATCTGGACCGCGATCACGACCGGCGTCTCCGCGATTTCGGATCATTTCGGATTTCCGCTCCAGGGCCTCGTCGTCCTCCTCATCCTCTCGATTCTCGTGACCGAAGTTTTCGCGACGAAGCGCGCGACCCGTAAGGTCCGGCACGGAGCGATGGCCGCGTCGCTCGTTTTCCTCGGGATCGGAACCGCGTTTTCGGCGAGCGACGTTACCCGTAAGTTCTGCGACCCGGCGAACCACTGGATTCAGGGGCACGCGCTCTGGCACCTCTTCGGCGCGGTCGCGCTCCTGTTTTCGATCTACCATTATCGCCAATTCTACTCGCGCGAGACGGGCCGGCTCGAAGTTTAGCCCCGGTGACCAAGAATGCTTCATTCGTCTAAAAAACTGACGTATTCGGTCACGTCGTAAAAAAGTTCG
>JAYVXM010000381.1:0-5063 GCA_043785205.1 Bdellovibrionales bacterium | reverse complement strand
GCCTTCGGAGCCCGCCCCGCCGGGTGGCGATCCGGGTTTTATTCCGGCGCCGCCCACTGAGAACTAAAGCGTCCGCGTCGACTTACCGCGAAGCCGTAAGCGTCGAAGTCCAAGCCGCCGCGCGCTCGGCGAACGGCCGGCCTTGCTTCAGACTTTTCGCCTCGAGGACTTCGATCGTGTGGAGGGCATGGGCGCGGATCCGCCCGTCCTTCGTTTCGTTCAGGAGCGGGAGGAGTCGGCGCGCGTAGCCGACGGGATGGATCTCGCGAAGGGCGGCGAGCGCGCGCTGGGGCACCCAGTCGGCCCGGCCTTTCCGGAAATTCGCCGGCCGATAATTTTTTCCGTCCATCGCCGCGGCGAGGAGGGCGTCGGCGAGCCCCATGGGCCGAAGACGAACGAGCGTTTCGATCGCCTGGAGGCGGATCACGAGCGCCGGATCGCCGGCGAGTTTTTCGAAGACCTTCGGCGTCGCCGGCCCATAGCCGAGGATTTCGATCGATTTCAGCGCGGCCGACCGGACCATCCAGTCGCGGTCGTCGAGCAGGGCGAGGAGCTCGGTCGCGTCGTGCGGGCCGCGAATTCGCGTGTGGGCCATCACCGCGACGTAACGTTCGGAATTCGGCGCCTTCGAGTCGCGCGCGATTTTCAGGAGCGTCGGCGCGGACGCGCTTCCGTACACGCGATCCCACTTATCGACGAGCGACTGGAAGTCCGATTTCTTTTCACGGTGAAAGATCGCAAGATCGCCGCGAATGTTCGACTCGACCGTCGTCTTTCCGGTCATTGGCGCACTCGGGATCGCCGCTCGGGCCGACACGACCAATCCGGTCAGGCCCGCGAAGGCGAAGCTAAGACTTAAGCATTTTTTCAAAGTCGGCCTGGAGTTGCTCTTCGCTTTTTTCATCGGGTTTGATCTCCAACGCCGATCCGGATTCGAGTCGAAACTCGGGGGCGGTCGCGGCGTTCGAATCAAGGCTCGCGGATTTCGCCGCGTCTGCCAAGTTTTTTTCCACGACATCGACGAGCGATTCGAAATCGGCCGGATGATCCGGATCGTGCGGATGAGATTGATCGACCACCTCGGTCGCGATATCGGAATCGTTCGGCCCGGATAGATCCGGTAGGACGTTCGCGTTCGGTGCGAGGGCCGCTTCGAGCTCGGCGCCGAGCGGTTCCGGATCGGTCGGCGCTGGCGCGGGAGTCGGCGCCGCTTTGAGCGCGGGCGCTGGCGCTAGGGGAGAGCGACCCGTGTCCGCGATTTGCTGCTTGAGGCTTTTATTTTCTTTTTGGAGCCGCTTCAGATTCGCGAGGTCGTCCTCGATGATCGCGTATTCGGCGAGCTGGGCTTCGAGTTGTTTCACGCGTTCCTGAAGCGGAGCCGCGCGATCGATCGCGCCCTTCTCCGGTGATTTTCCGGCGCCGGAGTCCATCCTCGCGTTGGCGAGCTGTTCTTCGAGCTTCATCTTCTCGTTCAAGACGGAGTCGAGGGCCGTGGCTTGCTCCGCGAGCTTCCGTTCGAAGTCCTTCAATTTCTCGGCGAGCTTCGGATCTTGGACGAGCTGAGTGGTGGCGACCGGCGCGCCGGCGAGCATCGCGCCCGAGCCCGCCGACGGAAGGGACGGCAGATCGGACTGGAATTGGAGATTCGCCATCAGGCGGGCGGAGGCTTCGCCCTTGCCGAGCAATCCGAAAAGCTGGGTCCGGATTTCCTCGGCGTCGCCCATCAGCTGGGCGAGGTAGACTTTCATCACGTTCGACGGAACTTCTTTTCCGGCCACCCCGTACTTCCGTTTGCGGATGAGATAGAAAACGGCGTAACCGAAGAGGCCGAGAAAGATCGCTAGCGCTTCGAAGAGGAGCGCTTCATGCGTGAACTTCGAAAAAAGATAGACCCATGCGTCCATAATCGTGATTGTCGGATCTTCATGACCCGATGCCTCTATGGAAAAGTGTAAGGAACTCGCGAGCCTTCGTCAAACCCGGGTTCTAGTCGAGGTTCCAACGCGCCCGGAGTTTCTCCTCGGGAGTTTGGACCGCCTCGAGAAGGCCCGCGTGAAGTACGCCGTTACTCGCTAAAATCGCGGGGGAGTCGAGGATGTCATCGTTTCCACGGAAATCCGTCACTTTTCCGCCGGCTTCGCGTACGAGCAAAAGTCCCGCGGCGATGTCCCATGGCGAAAGTCTCCGCTCCCAAAAGCCGTCAAACACTCCGCGCGCGGTATAGGCGAGGTCGAGTGCGGCGCTCCCGGGCCGCCGAATCGCGCGCGCGATGCTCGAGAGTTCCTCGAAAGCGACCATCTCGGTGTGCAGAAGTTCCGTTTTTCGGTAGGTGAATCCCGTCGAAAGCAGCGAGTCCGCGAGCGCAGTCGTTTTCGAGACCCGCATCGGTTTTCCGTTCAGCCGCGCGCCGCCGCCGAGGGTGGCGGTGTAGGTCTCGCGGAGAATCGGATGTTCGATCACGCCCGCGATGATTTTTCCGTCCCATTCCGCCGCGATCGAAACGCAGAACATCGGAAATGCGTGGACGAAATTCGTTGTGCCGTCGAGCGGATCGATGATCCATCGCCCGCGCGGTTTCGCCGTCGCGGGATTCGGCGTTTCTCCGGGCACGATCGTCGTGCCCTCTTCGGTCAGAAATCCGAAGTCCGACCGAAGTTTACGGAGGGCCTTCACGCACGCCCGTTCGCTTTCGAGGTCGGCGTTCGTCACGAGGCCGGCGCCGAGTTTTTCCGAAATCGTCAGACCGCTCTTCGAGGCTCGAGCCGCGTGATATTTCCGGAGGATCGCGCCGCACGCATGGGCCGCGCGGACCATGCCCGCGAGCAGTTTTTTCGGGTCTGGCTCGCTAGCCGACTTAGTCGAAGTCCGGGAAGAAGGTTTAGCCGCGCGCTTTCCGGCGCGGGGAGCGGCGATCTTCGCCTTTCGTTTCGGCTTCCTCATCGAACCGCTCCGGCGATGCGGGCCGCCCGCGCAAGCGCGTCGGCGTGAAAGAGTTCCTTCAATTTGCGGGTGATCTTGCCCGGCTTTCCGTTCCCGATTTTCCGGTCGTCGATCCGAACGACGGGAGCCACCTCCTTGATCGTCGAGGTCATGAACGCTTCGTCCGCCGCGTAAAGGCGTTCCTTCGGATAAAGGACCTCGCGGACTTCGATTCCGGCCTCGCGGGCGAGGGCGACGACCTGCTTTCGCGTGATGCCGTCGAGGATTCCCGACGAAAACGGGGACGTGACGACGATTCCGCGTTTCACGTAAAAGAGGTTGAACGTCGTACCTTCGGTGAGGAATCCGTCCGCGTCGAGGAGGAGGGCATCGTCGAATCCTTCGGCGGTTCCCTCGAGGTAGGCGAGGAGCGAATTCAGGTAGTTCCCGGTCTTCGCCGCCGGATCCTGCGCACGCCGGTCGTTCCGGATCCGATCGACGACGCGGTAACGGTAGCCGGTCTCCCACTGGGCGTCGGTCGGCGCGCCGAGCGGCTGCACGATCACCGAAAAGGTCGTTGGTGTGAAAATGTTCTCCGTTCCGAATCCGATTTTTCCGGTTCCGCGCGAGAGGACGATCCGGCAATACGCCTCGACCTCCGCGAGACCGGGGCGCGCGTGAAACGCACCCAACGTTTTTTCGCACTCGTCCCGGTACCGGGAAAGGGGATGGGAGAGCTTCATCCGGCAGAGCTCCGCGGACTTCGCGAGGCGCATCAGATGCTCTTCCATATAGAGGAACCGCCCGCCGTAGGTTCGTACGACTTCGTAGAGACTGTCGCCGTAGAGGTAACTCCGGTCGAAGACCGGAATCGCCGGGGCGAGGGGGTCCGCGAGGAGGGTGCCGTCGACGTTCACGACGACCGATTTAAAGTCCGCTTCTTTCGCCGCCGCGGTAGCTGAATTCTGCACGAATTGATGGTACTCCAAGATCTGAAATGCTGGAAGCGAACGAATCCCTCCTCCCGAAATCCTCGCGCAAAGACGGCGACGACCGAAATGCGCGGCTGAACGTCATTTGCATCGGCACCGAGGATCACCCACTCGACGAGCTGATTCGCCTCCTCGACACGCTCGATACGACCGTGGCCGGAAGCGTCATCGCCTCGACCCGGAAAATCAGCCCGGCGACGTACATCACGCGCGGCAAGCTCGAGGGCGCGAAAGCGCTCCTCGAGAGCACCGGCGCCGACGGCGTCGTCGTCGACGTCGAGCTCTCCCCGAATCAGCTTCGAAACGCGGAAGCGTTCCTCGGGAAGCCCGTCATCGACCGGCCCGGAGTCATCATCGAGATTTTTTCGAGTCACGCGCGGACGAAGGAGGCGAAGGTTCAAGTCGAACTCGCCCGCCTCGAGTATATCCTCCCGCGCCTCGCCCACCTTTGGTCCCACTTCGAGCGTCAGCGGGGCGGCGGCACCGGAAACCGCGGGATGGGCGAAAAGCAGATCGAGGTCGATCGGCGCCTCGTGAAGAAGCGGATGTCCGTGCTTCGCGACCGGTTGAAGGAAATCGAAAAGGAACGGACGATCCAACGCGCGAAGCGGAAGGAAGTCCTGAAGGTCGCGCTCGTCGGTTACACGAACGCCGGCAAGTCGACGCTCCTGAACGCGCTCACGCGTTCGAAAGTGCTCGCCGAAGATAAGCTCTTCGCGACCCTCGATTCGTCCGTCCGCATGCTCACTCCCGACTCGCATCCGCCGGTCGTCGCCGTCGATACGGTCGGCTTCGTTTCGCGCCTACCGCCGGAACTGGTCGCGTCCTTTCGTTCGACGCTCGAGGAGCTTCACGAAGCCGATCTCCTCGTTCACGTCGTCGACGGCTCGAGCCCGACCGCGCGGGAAGAGCTCGAAGTCACGATCCAGGTCATGAAGGAACTCGACGTCGAGAACACGCCGCGGATCACCGTCCTGAACAAGATGGACCTCCTCCGCGCGGATACCGAAGGCGCGGCGGGCGCGCTTGCCCAGTCGCTCGCGCGGCGGAACCTCGCCCGGATCGTCGCGCCCGGCGCGTTTTCGATTTCCGCGCTGAACGCCGAGGAAGTCGGCCGGCTTCGCGAAGTGATTCTCGAGCATTTCAAGTCGA
>JAYVXM010000380.1:0-5118 GCA_043785205.1 Bdellovibrionales bacterium | reverse complement strand
TCTGGAGTTTCAACGAATTCTAAGAGAGGATTTCGGAATCCGGGTAGAGAGGATTCTCAGGCGCAGGAAGATTCCGGCTTCCCCGCTTTTAGAGGGTCCGTAGGTTTAACGAAGCGCGTCTGGAGCCCTTGCTTGAGCGAAAAAATTCCCGCATCGCCTTATGATTTTTTCGATACGTGTTTCGCGAAAGCGCGGACCGCGGCCTTTCCGCAATTCGACGCGATGGTGCTCATCACCGCCACGCCCGACGCGAAACCCTCCGGGCGGATGGTCCTGCTCAAGGAAGTCGTCCGCGATCGTGGGTTTCGGTTCTACACGAATTTCGAAAGCCGCAAAGCGAACGAACTCGCCGCGAATCCCCAGGCCCAGCTTCTCTTCTACTGGGCGGCGTTCGGTCGCCAGATTCGCGTCGAAGGAAAGATCGCGCGCCTTTCCGACTCCGTTTCGGACGTCTATTGGGCGACCCGCGCGCGCCCGAGCCAGATCGGCGGGATCGCTTCGCTCCAGAGTCGTCCGCTCGGCGCGCCGGAGGAGATGGCGAAAAAGGTCGACGAGCTGACCCGGGAGTGGGAAGGGAAGCCGATTCCGCGGCCCGCGAACTGGGGCGGCTTCGAAGTCCTGCCCGACTATTTCGAGTTTTGGGAAGACCGCGCGAATCGGCTGCACGAGCGGATCACGTACACGCGTTCGGGCGAGACCTGGACTATCGGAAGGCTCTGGCCCTAATGAAGCTCCTGATCAAGACCGCGGTCCGGACACTCGTTCGGAATAAACGCCGGACCGGGATCACTATCCTCACCATCGCGATGAGTCTCGCGGTGATCTTCTGGCTTCAATCGATCATGGAGGCGAGGTCCGACTATCTGATCGACAAGGTACTCTCGCTTTCGGGAGCAGACGTCCAGGTTTTCAAGAAAGTTTACGCCGAGGACAAACGACTCGCGGACGTGATGACGACGCCGCTCCCGGATCTCTCCGCCGCGCTCGGACCCGATTCGATCAAGGTCGAACGTGTGAAGGTTCCCGGACTCATCGCCGCCGCCGAGGAGTCCTTTCCCTTCTTCCTCAACGGCATCGATCCGGTGAACGAACCGAAGGCAAGCCGGATCAAGGACTTTCTCGTTCAGGGGTCCTTCCTCGAGCCCGATCCGGCCGGAACCTGCGTCGACCGGCCGATTTACATCGGTCAGAAGCTGAGCCAGCTCCTTCGCGTCGGCATCGGCGACAAAGTCGTCTTCCTCGGGCAAGCCGCGGACGGCACGCTCGGGAACGAGCTCTTTCGAGTGAAGGGCATCTTCAACAGTAAAACGGGCGACTTCGACAAGATTTACGCCTACACCACTCTTTCGTGCGCGAAAAAGGTCGCCGCCTTGAACGGCATCCACGAAATCGCCTTCCGGGTAAAACACCCGAACGAAATCGATCGGATCGAGAGGGACATGACGAGACTCCTCCCCCCGGATCTCGCCGCGATCGGCTGGAAAAAAGCGAATCCGATGGTCGCCCAGATCCTTCGCTTCAATGACGCCATCATCGCGATGCTCACGTCGATTCTCGTCGCGATCGTGATTTTCGGTACGGTGAATACCCTCCTGATGAGCGTCCACGAGCGATCGAAGGAATTCGGCGTCATGCTCGCGCTCGGGATGCAGCCGAGCCAGCTCATGACGATCATCATCATCGAAGCGTTTCTGATGGCGATCACCGGTTTCTTCTTCAGCTTCGTCATCGGCGGCGCGATCATCGCCTTTCATCGGTGGCGCGGGTTCGATCTCGAGATCTTCATCGGCAAGGGAAACACCTTTCAGGGACTCATGCTTGACACGACAATCGTCTTTCCCTCCTACGCCTTCTGGCCGTTCTTCAAGGCGGCGGCCGTCATGGTGGTTTTCGTAACCCTCGCCGGCATCTTTCCGGCCTATCGGGCCGGCCGGCTGACTCCGGTCGATACGATCCGGGGCTGAGGATCGGATGGGGCGCGGACGAATACCTAAGATTCTCCCCATTCTCGGCTGGTTCCTGGTCGTCCTCCCCACCGCCGAAGCGACCGAACTCCGTACGAAGTTCGACCTTCAGACGAACGGGATTTATCGCCAGCTCTCGCAGCAAGGATTCACCGCCGCGAACTCGATGCTCGACGGGATTTTCTTCTTCGGTTCCCAAATCACTTTCAGCGGAGATCATTTCGAATTCGAGGTTCGGCACGAGCTCCGGAGCGTCTTCGGCGATACACCCAGCTATCCCGAAGGAGACCTCGCGCGACTGGATATCCGTTCTCCCGAAAGATTCATGCACGCCGACCGGGTCTTGATCGATACGAAGGAACTTCAAACGATTTCAGATATCGAGCGGCTCCGCGCGTCGTACAGTTTCGCCGAAGGCGAGGTCTGGGGCGGCCGTCGTCCGATCTCGCTCGGAACGCTCTCCTTCTTCAAGGTTTGGAACAAATTCACGCGACCCGTATCCGGATTGTTCGGTCCGACGATCGTTTACGGGTCGGACGGGTTCGGCGCCTCGTATCAGTCGGGGAGGCTGTCGTTTCGCGGGTTCAGCCTTTACGGGCCGACCTCGGAAGACGACGCCCACCTTCTCGAGACGACGGTCTTCAGTCCGTTCGCGGAGTTCCGCATCTTGGGCGGTCGATGGTGGGATCATTCGGCCGTCGGCCTCGCGTTCTCGAAGACGGTATTCGAATGGATGCTTCGGTTTGAATCGCTCTATCTGAACCGGAACGGCCCTTCCGAAACCGAGATCGGCCTCGGGATCGACGGGGCGATCAACGCCGATCTTTCGCTCCTGCTCGAAACGTACTACCAGAGCAACGGAGCCGTCGATACCGCCGCCTACTCGGTCCTCGATCCTTCGCGATTCACGAATTTCCGCGCGCGCTATTACTCCATCGCGCTCTTGAATTGGCAGCTGGGCACGCTCTGGAAGGCGGGTATTGGCGATCTCCTGAACGGCGTCGACGGCGGCCAGATCGTCATCTTCAAACTGAACTATTCGCTTAGCAACGAAGTGGAAATATTGTCCGAGGTGAATCTGCCATTCGCTTCGGACGGGGCGGAATTTTCGAAACGCACCTTCGTTTTTCGCGACGGAAACTACCTCGGAAGCGGAAATCAATTTACCCTCGGACTGAAGGCGACGTTTTAAATTCAATGACGCGAAAGGCTCGGCGCGATCATCGGGGAAGGGCGGGATTAATTTTGGGCGCGTTTTTTTAGGAATTCCTGGGTGAACGTGCTCGCGGCGATACCATGGTCGAAGCGAAGCTCCTTGTACTCGATTCGGGTTTCGTTCTCGGCCTTGCGCGGAAGCTTCATGCTGAGTTTCGTCGCCACCGTGTGGGCACCGAACGTTTTCAGCTCGGTCCCGATCATGACCTTCGCGAGTTCGCCATTTTCGGTGTAGTACTCGTTCTTCACGGGCACGGCGTCGGGATTCCGAAGCCAGAGGAGGATCTTTCCCCAGGTGATCGGCGCGTCCTTACGAGGAATGCATTCGATTTTGTAAGTCTTCATGCCGTTCAGCATCTCTTCGCCGAGAATTTTATGGGTGTAGTCGCGACTGATGCTCGTCGTCTTCACGAGGTCGTCGTTCGTGAAGTCCGAGCCCATCCAGCTCTGGAGCATCATCGACGGCGGGATCTTGATCGTGCGCTCGAGGTTCGGAAGGTACTGCCAAAGGTCGAATTTCAGGCGAAGGTTTCCGGTGTCGCGGTCTTTCGCCGGCGCTAAGATCTTCACGACCGCTTTATCGGCCCCCTCCGACCAGACTTTGATTTCGAGATTCCGTTCCGTCGAGCCGCGAATCACGGTCATGCTCATGCGCGACTCGACCGATTTCCCGCGCGTTTGGAACTCGGATCTTTTCACTAACGCGGTGGCGTCCGGCGCGGCGGCCGCGGCCGTCATTAGGAACGCGAGCGAAAGCAAAGAGGAGTAAGCGACCGATTTCGCGAGGCGAGTCTGCATAGTGATTCCCATAGTGATACGGATTAGCTTTAGGTTAACATGAAAGAAATGAGCGCCGCCATTCAGCTTCTTCAAGTTTCGAAGGTGTATTCCGAGCGGTCCGCGCAGGCGGTTACTGCGCTCGACCGCGTCGAACTCTCGGTCGGTCGCGGCGAATTCGTCGCGTTGAAGGGCTCGTCCGGAAGCGGAAAGACGACGCTTTTGAATATCGCTTCGGGCCTCGATCATCCGACCGACGGGCGAGTCGTTCTCGACGGTGAAGAAATCACCGGGAAGAGCGTAAAGGAATTGACGGAATTTCGGTCACGGCGAATCGGTTTCGTCTTCCAGTCCTACAATCTTTTCAAAGATCTCACCGTGATCGAGAACGTCGAGTTCACCTCGGTTTTAAGGGGCGATCGGGCCGCGGATGCGCGTGCTCGCGCCGAACGCGCGCTCGCCGACGTCGGTCTCGGCGCGAAATTTCACCATTTCCCGAAGCTTCTCTCCGGCGGCCAGCAGCAGCGGGTCGCGGTCGCCCGGGCGATCGCGATGAATCCCGCGATGATTTTCGCCGACGAGCCGACGGCGAACCTCGATTCGAAGACGGCGATCGGTCTGATCGAGCTCTTCGAGGAGATGAACCGAAAGACCGGAATCACGTTCCTCTTTTCGACCCACGATCCCCAGCTCCTCGGACGAGTTCGACGGATCGTCGAGATCCGGGACGGAAAAATCCTGTCCGACCGCGCTCCGTCTTAAGCCGATTCTCGGGTCGCCCGCGCTTCCGACTTGCGGAGAATCCGAGAATAGAGGCTCAGCTTCGGGTCGGTGATGAACCGAATGAGGAGGCCGGGATAGGATTTCACGGTCTCGAGATTCGTATAGTATTCGGGGGCAATCTTCGTGATTTGCGGAAGCCGATTCCACGGGATCGTCATCAGATCATGGTGTTCCATGTGGTAACCGACGTTAAACATGATCGGATTCATCGGACCGTAATAAGAGTACGTTTCCTGCTTTGAATCGGTGAGGAAATGCTCCGCGATCCACCGGGCTCCGAGGGGGTGGAGTCCGAGGCCGAAAACGGTCGAAACGAAGAGGTAGGCGATCCCGGTGAAGCCCAGGAAAAGGAAGGTCGTGCCGACCACCGCAAGCTGGG
>JAYVXM010000379.1:0-5152 GCA_043785205.1 Bdellovibrionales bacterium | reverse complement strand
TGTCCTGGAGCTGATCGCGAAAACCGATCGCGCCGCCCGCCTGGTAAAACGCCGCCCGCGCCCAGAATCGGCACGCGAGGGTCTGGTAAAGGAGCCAGCCGTTCAGAAGGAGATCCATCGCCCGGTCGGGCGTCTTTACCTGGATCTGTTCGAGGAGCGCCGACCACTTTTCGCGCGTCACGACGAGAATTCCGTCGATGTCCGTCCGTCGATACTCTCGGATAAGGTCGCGCGCGCGATCGCGATTTTCCGCCTGGCCGAGGAGGAAAACGAGATCGTGAACGGCGCCCGGCTCGAGTTCGATCTCGGTTTGCATCGCTCCGCACGGGTCCATCCCGGCGCCGACCGCGCCGCTGAGCGGAGTCTCGCGGTAAAGCGCTGCCGGTCGGGCGAGGTTTCCGTTCCGTCCGATGAATTCTCCGCGATCGGCGGTGACCGAGATCGGCCGGTCGCCGAAGTCGATGAAGGCGACCCGCCGGCCGAATTCGGCGTCCATCGGATTCATCGCGAAGAGGGCGCCGGTCTCCCGGTCGATTTGCGAGACGATGTACGGAGCGCTCAGCGTCCGGGAAAATCCGAGGACCCACTCGACGTAGGCCGTGACCGAGATCTTACGGGTGCGGTCGCTCCGATTTTCGAGGCGTAACCGCGAAATTTTCACCGAGTCTTCGCCGCCGAGCGTCTCCGTCAGCGTACTCGCGACGCCGAACGCCTCGTGCTCGAACGTAGAGTAGCCGCGCCCATGCCGGATGATATAAGCGCCCGTTTCCCGGCGGATCGGCGACGCCGTCGGCGACCAAAGGTTTCCGGAATCGAGATCGCGGAGATAGAACGCCTGGCTCGGCGGATCGACGACCGGATCGTTCGACCACGCGGTCAGTTGATTTTCGCGGCTGTTCAGGGACCAGGTGTAACCGGAACCCGTTTCGGAAACGTGAAATCCGAATCGCGAATTCGCGACGACGTTGATCCACGGAGCCGGCGTTCGCTGACCTTGATTCAGGATGATGACGTATTCCCGACCATCCTGCGTGAACCCGCCCACACCATTGAAAAATTCGAGGCGTGCGGCGAGATCGATCGTATCGGGGGTTTCGGCCGATGGGCGTTCTTCGGGAATTTCGACGGTCGCTTTACCCGGAAGGGTCTTGAGCGGGTCGGCCTTTCGCACGCGAAGCACTTGTTCGGCGAGAGTACCCTGCCTTCCGTTCAGGATCGCCCGTGCGCGCGTCTGGAGGAGATCCCGCTCGCGATCATCAAGGAGATCGTTCCTCAGGACGAACACCCGGCCCGGATAAAAATCAGACTCACGCGGAAGCGCCGATTCGCTTCCGCGCGAAAGCGCCTCGAGCGAGAGCTGGAAGTCCTGAACGTACGACGAGGCCTTTTCGTTCAGGATGACGATGTCGACCGAGAGCCGTTTCATTCGCCAGTACTCGTGCGCACGGAGAAGCTGGCGCACCAGGGACTGCTCGTCCTCGTCGTCGACGCGGACGAGGATGATCGGATAGTCGCCGGAAATTCCGCGACCCCAGAGTCCGGTCACGTTCAGGACGTTCCGTTTCTGGATTTCGCTCGACGGTCGCATGAGCGGATCCGAGAAAAGTACCCGGTTCCCGAGCTTCTGGAAGATCTGGGCTTCGTCCGGCTCGATGCCGAGGTGACGAAGACGGGCGTAAGCGTGGGTCCAGACGAGGGTCGCGGCGCGCTCAAACGCGTACGGCCCGCGGTACTTCTCGGCCATGTGGGTGGTCGTTTCGCGCGATTCGGTCACGAGCGTCGTAAAGCAAACGTGAGTCGTCGCACCGGGGGCGATCCGCACGCGAACCCGCAAACTTAGGATCGGATCGAGGACCGCCCCGGTCCGTTTCGAGAGCGGCCGACCGTCGACCACCGAAGCCGGCCGACGAAGCGTCCTTCCCCGTCCGATGAACCGCCCGCGATCCGTTTCATACTCGACGTCGCCGACGATATCGGGGCTCGACGCCACGACGTGCGCGACGAAAGCGCGACTTTCCTTCGCCGAGCGCGGCCGTCGCGTAGCGAAGATCGCGCTCACTTCCGGGACGAACTCCGTTTGGACGAAAAGATTCGAAAAGGCCGGATGGGCGCGATCGGCATCCGGTGGCGCAAGCACGACCTCGGCGTACGAGGTCACTTCGATCACCCGCGTTTCAGTCCCGTGATTCGTGATCGAAAGCCGCCGAAGTTCCGCGTCGTCCTCCACCGCGACGAGAATACGAAGCTCGGTCGAAAGAGTGCCGTCCGTGCGGGAGATTTTCGCCTCTTGCTCCGAAAACACGATTTCGGAACGATCCGGATCTACTCCCGCCGGATGGTAGGCCGGCGACCAGAGGTGATTCGTGTCGCAGTCCCGGAGATAAAAGTAAGTTCCATGCGAATCGCGCGTGACGTCGTCCCGCCACCGCGTGACGGCGAGATTCCGCCAGCGGCTGTAGCCGGAGCCGGCGGCAGTTACCATCACCGCGTAGCGCCCATTCGAGAGGAGGTGGGTCGTCGGGAGGACATGGTGAGGCGAACGGAGTTTTCGACTGACTGGTTCGACGACGTTCCGAACGGCGAGATTCTCACCCTCCCCGGCGCGAAGGTGGATGTCACCGAGTTCGCGCGGCGTTCGTTCCTGAAGAAGAAGTTCCGCGGCCTTAACGAGCGGTTCGCGGTGAAAGCGTTTCCGAGGAAGGCCAGCCAGAACGACATTCGCGAACGCGAGGAGGGCCATCCCTTGATGGTGGGCCATATAGGCGCGGACGACGGCGTTCGTCTGATTTTCGCGAATCCGGGAGGGCGTGTAGTCCATCGCTTCATAAAAGCCGAACGGCCCCCGACCGCCTTCGTTTTCGAGGCGCGCGAGATTCCGGAGGGCTTCGCGCGGATCGTACATGCTCGCGAGGGCGGTCGCGTACGGCGCGATCACGAGATCGCTTCCGAGTCCGCGCTTCAAGCCGAGGCCCGGGACGCCGAAGTTCGAGTACTGATAAGTCAGCGCGAGGTCGCGAACGTTGAAGGCGGATTCAGAGATCCCCCACGGTACCCCTCGGGAGTTTCCGTATTCGATCTGGCGTTCGACCACGAGCTTGCATGTCCGATCGAGGAGGCTGTCCCGCGGCGCGCTCATAATGATCGACGGCATGAGGTATTCGAACATCGAGCCCGACCACGAAAGGAGAACCGCGCCCCCCGTGACCGGCGTGAGTCCTCGGCCGAGCCGGAACCAGTGGGAAACCGGGACGTCGCCCTTGATGATCGCGATATAGCTCGTCAGGCGCGCTTCGGAGGCGAGGAGGTCGTAGCAGCTTTCGTCGATCTGATCTTCCGCGGGACGATAGCCGATGGCGAAGAGACGCTTCTTCACATTGAAGAGAAAAGCGAATTCCATCTCGTTGAAAAATTTCCGGGACAGATCGGCGACCTTCTGGAATTCCCTCTGGATCTGGAGGGATGCTTCCTTCGAGCGCCGGAGGGCATCGATAACGTGATCGAAGTAAAGCGCGTCGACGGTAGAATGGGCCGACGACGAAAAGCCGGCGAGCGCTTCGAAATGCGGAAGGGCCTCGTCGCATCGGGCGGCCACGTCGACGAGTTTCAGGTCGAGGGAAAGGATCCGTTCGATTTCGGTCCAGTGGCGATCGGAAGCTGCGTCCCGCTGGCCGACGAGTTCCGCTCGGGAGAGGAATTGGGCCCAGGGCAGAAGAGTGCGAAAATCCTCGGCATGGCTCCGGACATTCGACGCGACCAACGTCGCCCACTCGACGACTTCGGCCGTTTCGGGGCTGTCGCGCTCCCGGGCGAACGCGCGCGCGATATCTTGGAGCGTCTCCGCTCGAAGATCGAGCGCGTCCCAGTATTCCGCGCGCTCGGACGGGGACTTCGGCGGGCGATTGAGCCGCTCTTCGAATTTTTGAGCCGCTTCGCGGAGCGCGAGGATCGAAACCCCGGAAGTCCGGCGGTCGTCGCCGAGCCGTTCGATCTCCTGGCGGAGCAGGGTGACCGAGTCCTTGATTCCGATGATCGCCGAGGACGAGAAAACCGGCTCGACGCGGACTTCGTCGCAAATCTGGGCGAGCGCAAGGAGATTTCCGGCGAGGTTTCCGCTATCGACGGAGGAAATGTACGCTGGCTCGAGCACGCGACGGTCGCGCGTCTCGTACCAGTTATAGAAGTGACCCCGGAAGCGCGGGAGATCCGCCATGCTCCGGAGAGTCTGGTCGAGCCGAGTCGCCATTTCGCGGAGTCCGCACCATCCGAAGTCGTGCGCCGTCACCACCGAAAGGAGGTAAAGGCCGAAATTCGTCGGTGAACTCCGGTGGGCGACGACCGGCTCCGGATCTTCCTGGAAATTATCGGGCGGAAGGAAATGATCTTCGGACGTCACGAAGGTCGTGAAGAAACGCCAGATCCGCCGGGCGTGAAGGCGAATCAGTCGCGTTTCCGCGCCGCTCAAATTCGGAATTTCGTCATCCCGGGCCGGAAGGCTGATGAAGCGGGCGAAGAACGGGGCGACGATCCAGAGGGCCGAAAGCCCGAGCGCGAACGGATAAGTCGCGGAGCGGGTCAGAAACGCGCCGACGGCGACGGCGACACCGACCGCCAAGGAAGGCGCCATCCGCCGAAGGAAACTCGAAAGATGATATCCCGCGGCGGCCTTCGCCTGATCCGCGGTCGTCCATTCCAGCATCCGACGATGGCTGACGAATATTCTCCAAAGGGCGCGCAGGACGGCGTCCGCGTTCAACGTCGCCTGGTGGGCGAGAAGGACGAGATTCACGCCGAAGTGACCGATGGCGAGTCCCAACGTTCGCTTCAACTCGTGCGCGTGGTCGCGGATCGTGCGCCCCCTCCGCGGCGAGCATTCCGCGAGAAACGGGAGGAACGGGGGAAGGCCGATTCCGAGGAGCGCGAGCCCCACCCAGGCGGCCGAGGAAAATCCCGGAACGAGAAGCGCGGTCACGAGGAGCGCCAACGTTCCGGCCGGCGTGACGCTACGGCGGAGATTATCGATCATTTTCCAGCGGGAGATCCCGGTCAGCCCGGATCCTCGGGAGCCGAAGATCCACGGGAGAAGTTGCCAGTCGCCGCGAATCCAACGGTGATTTCGCGCGTCGGATACCGCGACGTGCGACGGGAAGTCCTC
>JAYVXM010000378.1:0-5170 GCA_043785205.1 Bdellovibrionales bacterium | reverse complement strand
CGAACGAGACCCATTCGATCCGCGAATTCCTCGACCTATCCTTCGGAATGGTCGGCCGGGACTGGAACGACTACGTCCGGATCGATCCGAAGTATTTTCGCCCGACCGAGGTCGACCTCCTCATCGGGGACCCGACGAAAGCGCGCGAAAAACTCGGTTGGAAGCCGAAGACGACGTTTAAAGAACTCGTCCGTCTCATGGTCGCCGCCGACCTGAAGGCGGAAGGCCTCGATCCCGAAAAACTGATGAAGGTCTAGGCGGAATCGTCTAGGAATCGATCATTTCCAAATCGTCCCCGTTCGCCGCGAAAGCGCCACCGCCGCCGCGACCACGAAGAAAAATTCGACCAGCATCGGGCTCAGGTCCGGGTTGTAGAGCGATTGAAGCGAGAAGAAGAGTCCGAGCGCGGCGGCGACCGCCCATCCGCGTGAACGTTCCGTGTCCGGTCGCCCGAGCTTCGTGAGTTCAATCATCGCGAGCACGAGGGCCGGAAAAAAGAGGGCGGCGTTATAGCCGCTTCGGGGCGCGGGCAGGAAATAGTCGGCGAGGTAGATCGCGCTGAAGAACCGCGCCGCGAACGAGGCGTGCGATTCACCGCGCGCGCGCCAGAGCTTCCACGCCGCGAAGACCGTGATCGCGGCGACGATCGAGAGGCCGAGGGCGTAGGGCGGGAGCCACCGGAATTTCATCGCGAAATGGTGGAGGATACTTCCGTGGGCGCCGAAATTCCATGCGACCGAAAGGGTCGGATCTCCCTCCGGGGCGGTCGGGTAGGGGAGTCCGCTCGCCGGCGCGATATGTTCGGGTAACCCGAACGCGTGGAAGTACCAGTCGTGCGCGGAAGCGAAGTAGTCGGCCCACCAATTGAGCGGATATTTAATCAACGTCGGGACGAGGAGAACGGCGCCGATTCCGCTCGCGACGAGGATCGAACGCCACGGCTTTCGTTCTCGAAAGGCCGCGAAGATCACGAGCCCCGCGGTCGGACGAAAAAACGCCGCGAACGCCTGGAAAACCGACGAGAGCCGCTCGCGCGGAGGAAAAACGGCGAGCGTAAGGAGAAGCGCGAAATAGGAATACTGCTGCCCCCGCTCGACGTGAAACTGCCAGAGCGTCGAGAGCGAGTAGATCCCGGTCACGAGGAGGACCGCCCCGGGCGGCGCATGGAGCCGCGAGCCGATCCATCCGGCGACCGCGAAGAGCGCGAGCCAGTTCAAGACGAAGTTCAGATTTTTCTGAGTCGGATACGGAAGCCCCGCGAAGAGGCTATGGAACCAGAGCGTCGTCGGCGGAGAGGTGAGGCGGGTATACTTGATACCCCGCTCGTCGGACGGATCGAGGAGCGTTTCCGGGTCTCCGTCCCTCCACTTCGTCGTGTAGGGATTTTGTCCGAGCTCCGCCACGCGCGCGGCGACGACGCGGTTTCGAAAGTCGACCGCGCCGGTTTGGGCAAGGATTTCCTGGCTTCGGAAAAGGCCGAGCGCGACGAAGACAAGTCCGAGGAATCCGAAGAAGATCCAGAGGACACGGTCCCGTACGCCTCGGGTTTCCGGCTTCGCTTCCCTCATTTAGAGGTGAGGGCCCGAACTTCGTTCTCGAGCGTTTCGAGGAGGTACTGGATCATCGGCGGAGTGAGTCCCGGATGAACGCCGAGCCAGAACGTCTTCTTCATGACTCGGTCGGTATTCTCGAGCGAGCCGACGACGCGGTAGTCGACGCCCGAATACGCGGGTTGCTTCGTGAGGTTCCCCGCGAAGAGGAGACGCGTGCCGATTTTCTTCGCTTCGAGGTTCCGCGTGAGGGCGTCGCGGTCGACGGCGTCCGAAGCGTGCATCGGGAAACCGAACCAGGACGGATTCGTATTCGGCGTCGCTTCGACCGGGGTAAGGTGCTTCGCGAGGAGCGGCGAGGACTTCACCCCGTCGAAGAGCGTCTTCCAGTTCTGCCGGCGCGTCTCGACGAAGGACGAAAGTTTCTTCAACTGCGAGACGCCGAGGGCGGCTTGCATGTCGGTGACCTTGAGATTGTAGCCGATGTGCGAGTAGGTATATTTATGGTCGTAACCGCAGGGAAGTCCGCCGAGTTGCCACTCGAAGCGCTTCTTGCACGTGTTATCGACGCCCGGCTCGCACCAGCAGTCCCGGCCCCAGTCTCGGATACTCTCCGCGATCCGTTTCCACTTTCCGTCGGAAGGAAGGACGGCGCCGCCCTCGCCGGTCGTGATGTGGTGGGCGGGATAGAAACTCACCGTCGCGAAATCGCCGTACGAGCCGACCGGCCGATCGGCGACCGTCGCGCCGAGGGCGTCGCAGCAGTCCTCGATGAGGTAGAGCCCTTCTTTCCGGCACCACTCCGAAATGAGATCCGCGCGGAACGGATTCCCGAGCGTATGCGCGATGATCACGGCCTTCGTTTTCGGGGATTTCGCCGCCGCGATCGCTTCCGGGAGCGCGTTCAGCGTTTTCAGATCGATGTCGATGAAAACGGGCTTCCAGCCATTCTGGACGATCGGATTCACGGTCGTCGGAAAGCCCGCGGCGAGCGTGATCACCTCGTCGCCCGGCTTAAGGGGTGAGCGTTTGAATTCCTCGAGCATCGGCGAGCCGAGGGCGGTCACCGCGACGAGGTTCGCGCTCGAGCCACTGTTCACGAGGAGAGCGCCGGTTTTTCTTCCGAAGTAGGCGGGGAGCGACGCTTCGAACTCGCGGCCGTAGCGACCGGTGGTGAGCCACATATCGAGCGACGAGTCGACGAGCGCCTCGAGGTCGGAGGCATCCATCGTCTTCGCGGTGACCGGAATATAGGTCTGTCCGGCGACGAACGTCTTCTTCGGTTGGGCTTCGAAATACGCGCGGGCGGAGGCGAGGATTTGGGAACGTTCCATAAGATTAAGATTGTGCCTTCCTGCGGCATTCACTAAAGATCGTAGGGTATGGATCTACGCGGATTTTACCAGGGTCAGAGAGTTTTAATCACGGGGAACACCGGATTTAAAGGAACTTGGCTCGCCGCCTGGCTGGAACACCTCGGCGCCGTCGTTGGCGGAATTTCCAAGGACATCCCGACGAAACCGTCCGCATTCGAGGACCTCGGCGGAAAGGCGCGCTTCGCGACGGCGTTCGTGGATATTCGCGACGGGGAAGCGACGACGCGGGAAGTTAAACTTTTCGAGCCGACCCTTGTCTTCCACCTTGCCGCCCAGTCGCTCGTCCGCCCGTCGTACGCGAACCCCGTCGAAACCTGGGGCACGAACGTGATGGGAACGCTCCACGTCCTCGAGGCGATTCGCCAAACCCCTTCGGTCGCCGCTTGCGCGGTGATTTCGAGCGACAAGTGCTACGAGAATCTCGAGTGGGACTTCGGCTATCGCGAAACCGACCGCCTCGGTGGGAAGGATCCGTACAGCGCCTCGAAGGCCGGGACCGAACTCGTGTTCAAGAGCCACTTCGAATCTTTTCTCCGCGCGCCGGGTTCCCCGAAAATCCTCTCGTTCCGGGCCGGTAACGTCATCGGCGGCGGCGACTGGGCGATCGATCGGATCATTCCCGACTGTATCCGCGCCTTCCGCTCGGGCGAGCGCGCGGTGATTCGAAATCCAGGGGCGACCCGGCCCTGGCAGCATGTCTTGGAACCTTTAGGGGGTTACCTCGTCGCGCTTGCGCGCGCGGGCTCCGACTCCGCGAAGAACTGGGGCGGCGAAAGTTTCAATTTCGGGCCTATTTCGGAAAATTCGAAAACCGTCGGCGAGCTCGTCGCCGGCCTGGCGAAGGTCCTTCCGGGCTTTACGTACGAGGCGGCGCCGACCGAAGGCGTGCTCCACGAGGCGAAATTTCTCAAAGTCTCCGCCGAAAAGGCGGGCGGCTGGATGGGATGGCGGCCGACGCTCGCGTTCGACGAAACGGTCGGATGGACGGCGGAAGGCTACGCCGGTGATTTCCGGAAGCATGTCGAAGGGAAGATCGCGGAGTTCGGTTCGCGGATCGAGCGCGCGGGCTTCGGGCGATGGTGATGGAAAATCCCGGCGTCTCCCTCATCGAGGAATTCCGCCCTTTCCGCGACGCCCGCGGCACGTTCCAGAAAGTTTTCCGTTCCGATACGCTCGAGAAGTACGGATTTTCGGGCACCTTTCGTGAATCCTTTGTTTCGACGTCGGAACCCGGCGTGATACGCGGGCTCCATTTCCAGCTTCCACCGGCCGACCACTGGAAGCTCGTTTCGTGCGTCGCCGGCGAGATCGTCGACGTCTGCGTCGATCTCCGGAAGTCGACGTTCGGGAAGGTCACCGAAACGCTCTTATCCGAGACGGGGGGGCACTCGCTCCTGATTCCGCCGGGTGTCGCTCACGGATTCGTCACGAAGGGCGTGCGACCCGCGACCGTGCTCTACCTCACTTCGACCGAACATGACCCCAAACTCGACGCCGGAATTCGCTACGATTCGATCGCGTTTGAATGGTCCCGCGCCGCCGGCCGGGCAGACTTTCTCCTCTCGGACCGCGACCGCGCTTTTCCAAGGCTTTCGGAGTTTCGTTCGCCATGGTGAAGGGTGCGCTCAAGAACCTGGAAGGAAAGACGATCTGGATCACCGGTTCGACGGGCTATCTCGGCCGGAATTTTCTCCGAGCCTGGTCGAAGCGACTTCCCGGCGTAAAGGCGGTTCTTCTCGTCCGTTCCGAGCCGAAGGCGCCGCTCGACGGTTTCGACTATGCGGTCGCGGAAGATTCCGGCGCCGGTTTCACCTACGACGAACTCCGCGCTCTCCGCGACCACGCCGCGCCGGCGGGAATCGTCCACTTCGCGACTCACTTCCAGAACGCTTACGAGCCCGCCGACGCGGATAAAATGATCGAGGCGAATATCGCTTTTCCGACCCGGATGCTCGAGGCTTGTCGCGATTTGCCTTCGCTTCGGTTCCTGAATTTCGGGAGTTTTTACTCCCATGCCGACGGGTCCGCCGACGGGCCGATTTCCTTCTACGCGGCGTCGAAGCGCGCGTTCGAAACGTTTCTCGGATTTTATTCAGAGACGGCGGGATGGCGCGTAATCACATTAAAGATTTTCGATACGTACGGTCCGGACGACGATCGGCCGAAGCTCATTCCGAAGTGGATCGAGATCCTGAAGACCGGGGAATCGATGAAGGTTTCGCCGGGCGCCCAAAAGCTGAGTTT
>JAYVXM010000377.1:0-1501 GCA_043785205.1 Bdellovibrionales bacterium | reverse complement strand
GGTCGTTCGGTCAGCGCGAATTTGGCCGCCGGATTGAAATAGACGCGCCCTTCGCGGGTGAAATCCTTCATATAGACGACGCGCGAGCTTTTCCCGGTCGCGTCGGTGAAGGTTGGATGCCGGTAGGTGATGCCGGTGTCGGTGATACCGATTCGTGAACTCGATCCGTTCACTTTTCCGTTTACGCTGTCGGCGATCGCGAGTTCCGCGTGCTTCACGAAATCGGGAGCATGGATCACCGCGAGTCCGCTGAATCCGTCCGTCGATGGGTCGCTGCCCGATCCCTTTACGGAGAAACCGAGGCTCGCGGCGGTAAACGCCCGGCCGTCCTTGAGGCTCGAAAAATCGTAGTGGGCGGGACTGAAGTAAATTTCGTGGGCGAAATGAACGGTCTTCAGGGCGCCGAGCATATCGCGCTGATAGGGGAGCCAGAATTTGAGATATCCGATTTCGGAATTCTCGCCCGTCGGAATCGCGCCGAGGCCCTTGAGGGCGACCTTCGTTTCGGCGATCGCGGCGGATATTCTCTCCGTGCCGGCAGCGTGGAGGTTCGCGTAGTCGTCCGGAGCGAGCACGCTCTCGACTTCAAGGTAGTAATGATCGCCGGTATTCGCGACCCGGAGCGTGGAATCCACGGGACCCTGAACAAACTTTTCTTCGCCCGGCGGAATCGATCCGGCGGGGATCTCGGGCCCGAGCGGGAGGCTAGGAATGCCCGTGACCGGCGCCGAGCTCGATCCGCCGGAACAACCGGCGAGCGCGCCCAGGACGGCGGAGAGGAGGAGGAGGGAGGCATTCCGAACTAAAGCACCGGCGAGTGGCTTCGTCATAGCCGATGGGTTTAGCATGAAGCGGACCAGCGCCGCCGCGAACCAGACGGCTCCCGCCGCGCTGGCGGAGCGCTTCGGCCCCGTTTTAACTCGATATGGCTCGAAAATCCGGATTTTCGGCGGCGAAAGTGGTGCGGAAAGGATCCGATCGGGCCGCTCGGGGGCCGCCTCGAACGGATGGAAAAAGTCGGATACCGATGCTAATCCTAGACCCATGCACTATGTTCGCGGGATCGAATCGCTCGAGCTCACTCGGGATCACGCCGTATTGACCATCGGGAACTTCGATGGAATCCATCTCGGCCATCGCCGGATTCTCGCCGCCGTCCTTGAAGAGTCGAAAAACCGCGGGGGGCCGGCCTGCGTTTTCACCTTTCGCCCCCACCCCCAGGAAGTCCTGCGGCCGGGAACCCAGGTGAAGCTCCTGACCCATTACGACGAAAAAGTTCAAATCCTCGAGAGCCTCGGAGTCGACGTCGTCGTCGAGGAGCCCTTCAGCCAGGAGTTCTTCACGCGGTCGGCGCGGGAATTCTTCGAACGCGTAATCGTCCGCGGATTCAAGGCGGTCTCGTTATTCGTCGGTCATGACTTCGCGTTCGGACGGAACCGGGAGGGGAATCTTGAACTTCTCCGGAAGCTTTGCGCGGAAAAGGGTGTCCGCTTGACCGTCG
>JAYVXM010000376.1:0-1510 GCA_043785205.1 Bdellovibrionales bacterium | reverse complement strand
GCTTGGGAGGCCCGCGGGGCGATTCTCCGATTCATGGGCAAGCCGGAGTCGGCCTACCATTCCCTCATCGACTACGCGGCCGGCGACCCGGCGAAATTCCGGCTACTCCTCGATCAGTTCGAACACTTGCTGACCGATCTGGTCCGCACCGCGCGGACGCCCGGTACGCCGTACCGGAACGTCGACGCGCGACGGTCCCTCGAAGAGCACGCGAAACGGTGCGCGGCCCGTAAGGGCGGCTCCGAACGAGCGCTCGGATTTTGGATCGAACGGTCGGAACGGCTTTACCGGCTTCGCCGGGAGATGACGGCGCCGCTGAATGCGAAAGTCCTGATCCAGGATTTTCTGTCGCCCTGGATGGACGCGGTCTAACCGCGGGAGATCCCGATGGCGCTCTTATCGGTTCCCTTTTTGATTTCGGCCGCGCTTTCGGTGAGTGGAAACCACGGCGACTATCGCTGCGACGCCGAGCTCGATCTTCGAAAACCGGGAATGAGTATGCACGGGATTCCGTTCCTCGATCAAGGAGACACGAACCTCTGCGCGCCCTATACGGCGGCCGAAATGATCGACGCGTGGCGAACGATCCGCGAAAAACGGGACCTCACGCCCGACGAACGCACTTCCCCGATGGCGCTCGCGGTCGAATTCGCGGCGAAGAACGACTTTCCTTACTCCTTTCCGGTTCAGAACTCGACCGATCCCCTCGCGCGGGAACCCGGTCGGTGGGGCGGAATCGTCTGCGTGTTCGCGAATTCCGCGCGCGAGATCGGCGTTTGTTCGGACCGAGCGTTACGGGAGACCCGGGGCCAGAGTCTGGAGGCGATCGCGAAATCCGACGAACTCTTTCACGCCCTGAAGGATTACCTCGCGCTCGCGCCGAGAGAGCGCGACGAGAAAAAACCCCGTTTCGCGGAGCGAATTCATACTCTCCTCGCGTCGACGCCGCCGCTTCTCGAGCCGGTGTTCGTTCCGTCAGTCGAACGAATCGGCGAAGAGCTGACGTTCTTCACCGGTGACGACCCCTACGTCCCGATGTCTCGACTCCTCTTCGCGACTTGCCGGAAGCACCGGACCGCCCTTCCCGACCTTCCGCATTGCCGTTCGATCATCGATTCGGGCCTCGACGGATTCGGGTGGGGAATGAATCCCGTGCCGTTTCGCCAGGCGGAGTCCTTTCGGAAGTTAAAAACACTCCTCGCCCGGGAAAATCCGACGCCGGTCGCGTTCACCTACTGCCACGACGTGATCCGGAAAGGTTTCTCCCATCGACCGACCTCGATCATCGCGCCCGAATGCGGGTCGCACTGGAGCCTGATCATCGGTGCTCGAAATCGCGGTGGTCGGTGTCAGCTCCTGATCCGCGACACCGACGGGGGAAAACCGGATCGAGTCTCCGCCGACTGGGAAGTCGATCGCGGCGACGTGTGGGCGGACGCCGAGGCGATCATGGGTTCGACCTATATGCTCGAGTGGTTCGATTAATTCCGTTTGAGTTCGGCATTCGCTG
>JAYVXM010000375.1:0-5227 GCA_043785205.1 Bdellovibrionales bacterium | reverse complement strand
CTTCCGACGGAACCCTTCGGGCGTTTCCACGTTTCGGATTCGGCTCGCGATCGCAAGGAAAGGGGCGCTCGGTTTTCGCCGAGCGCCCCTTTCCTTATGGTGTCGATGTGGATAGATGACCGAGGGATTAGGTCAGGCTCTTCGGGCCGCGGCCACTAACGAGGCTGACGACGAAGCTAATGACGGCCAGGACGACGAAGATCCCCAGCAGGGTACGGCCGATTTCGACGGACATTCCGCCGATGCCGCCGGCGCCCATCGCCATGGCTAAAAGACCAATTACGAAAAATGCGATCGCTGCTCTCAACATGGAAAAATCCTCCTAAAGGAAAGGTTTATCGGGGGCACCCGAAGTGCCTTCCTGCTCGGATACAAAGCAACCCATATACCAACGGGTTCGCGCCGAAACGGGGCATTTCGGGTTGGCATCGGCATTGCTCCTTACTCCTTAAGACGAACGACGACTCTCGTTCAGGAGGATCTATGAAATCGAGACAGAAGAAGAAAAACGTGAACCACGTCGGGGAAGCACAGGTATCGCGTTCGGAACTCATCGGCCGATCTCTAAGCCACCTCCAACGCTCGTTGCGCCAATTTTCAGACGGGCTGCAAAGCCGGGTCACGACGCTCCAGGAGCGCCTCTTGATCGAGCCCCTTGAAGGGATTGCTTGGGTCGTCTCGCAGCGCGTACGTAAGGTACAAAGCCGCGTATTCGACTTCATCGACGACAAGATTAGCCAGATCGATGAAGCCCGTCACCGTAAACTCGACCATCAAACCGCCCTCGAGCGGTTCGACGGCGAAGGCGGTGCCATGCTCCCCACGGGCTCTGCCGAAGCAAGCGACGGTCCGGAGGCACCCGCCGCGAAGAAGGCCACGGAAACCTCTGGGCGTTCCCGTGGAAGCGCGCTTCCGTTCGAACCGAGCCTGCAACACTAACCATCGACTAAGATCGTCCGGCGCGCCTCTCCACCCATCCGTGCGCCGGACGCAAGAAAACCCCCGATCGACACCGACCGGGGGTTTTTCTATTTCAAAGTTCAAAGTCAAAGGTAGAGGGCGGCGATCAGTGAATCGCTTCCTCCGACTTTCCGGAGAAATCTCGGGAAATGAAGCCTTTCGCGAGGGCCCCCATAACGATTTCCGAGACGAGGGGCACTGACCGGAGCGCTTTCGCACCCTGAAAGAGCCGACCGAAGCCAGTCAGTCCGACAACGAAACCGAGCCCGGCTCCGGCGATGAGGGCCTCCGTCGGATTCTCGCGGATCCAATTCGCCGCGCCCTCCGCGAAGTGCTTCGCGCTTTCCGGAAGGGAATCAAGTCCGCGCTCGCTCACGACGACTTCTCGCTTCCGAAGCGGCGGATGGCGGCGCCGATGAGGAAACCGACGCCCGCGCCGATGGCCGCCGCTTGGAGCGGATTCCTCTTCACCCAGCCGAGGGCGCTTTCGTAGCCGGACGAAATCGAGTCGACGGCGGTCGACGAGTAGTTCTTCACGTTTTTCGCGAAGTCCTGGGCGATTCCATCGACTTTACCTTCGGTTTGGCTCTTCATACGGTCGAGCGATTCGGATTCGAGATTCGCGTTCATCGGGATCTTTCCTTTCGGGGAGTTAAATTAAGGGCCACCAAGAATCCCAGCGCGGTGCTCGCGATCGCGACCTTCACCGCATAGGGCTTCAAGACTTCGTTCGGGCTGAGCGAGCGCTTCGCAGCGATCGTCAGGTCCTTGAAGAGCGTGATCAGCTCCTGGCCCGCCTCTTCGATCTCGTGGTTTTCCGGCGCCAGGATCTCGATCGGCGGACCGGAGGGGCGCTTCGCACGGGCGCGCGCGGCGAGCGCGAAAAGGACGGCGAGAATGGCAAAACCGGCGGCGACGAGGAGCGCCGCGACACTCGGGGCATA
Organism: Bdellovibrionales bacterium; assembly: GCA_043785205.1. GTDB lineage: Bacteria > Bdellovibrionota > UBA1018 > UBA1018 > UBA1018 > JACMQW01. The sequence goes on along the minus strand of JAYVXM010000375.1, from coordinate 3,323 downwards.
GCCGGCGTCGCGGAGGGCGCTCCACGCGGCGGTCGAAAGCCAGGCGGCGACCGCGCCGACGCTGAAGACGGCCACGAAGAGGAAGGCGCTGCCGGTGATCAGACTCGGAAGGCGCTTCTTCACGCGCAGGGAAAGCTGGTCGGCGACGAGGGAGAGGAAGCGGCGAGCGCGCGGCGCCCATTCGGACGCCAGCACTTCGAAGGGTTTTTCGTCGATGGGGTGGGTGGCGGATTGCGAAGGCATGCGGGAGTCTCCGGGACGGGTAAGAAAAGGGTGGACGCTACTCGACACGACCTATAGAGCAACCGCCGGGCCATCCGATTTGCCCCGTTTGGGGCGTACCGCCTCGAATCCCTCGAAACCGGGTGGTCCCGGCCTTGCTGATTATCGGGACACGGGAAACGATTCGATGCGCAGACTTCTCAAATTCATCCTCCTCGTGCCGGCGGCGATCTATGTCCTCTATGTCGTGGCGATCCCGGTCTTTTTGAACACCGCGATCTTCGCCAAGACGCTCGAGATGACCGACACCGCAAAAACTCATCTCCGCGTTCGCGGAGGATGGTCGCTCGTTCCCGGGACGATCCGCGCCTCGCTGATTCGGGTGCTCGTCCGCGAACCCGGCGTCGACCTCGACATCGACCTTCACCATCCCGTCCTTCGCTTCGACTTCCGAGGACTCTTCCACAAGCAAGCCCACCTCACCTTCCTCCACGTTCCCGAGACCTCCGTCGCGATTCGCAGTAAAACGGCGCCGGAGGAGGCCATCGAACCGATCGGCTCGCCCGCCGAGCGCGAGTTGAGGATCGATCTCGAGGAGCGCCGGAAACTCGTCGAGCGCTGGACGATCACGGTCGACCGAGTCGAGCTCCCGAATCTCTCCGGAATCACGCTCGACCGGAATCGTCTCTCCGGGAGAATGGCGATCTTCGGCTCTTTCCTGCTTCAGCCGGGTACCCGGTGCGAGATTTATCCGAGTACCTTCACCGTTGGCCAGGGGAAGTGGAACGACGAGATCCTCGACCTAAACCTCCATTCCCGAGTTCAGTTCCACCGCTTCTATAAGTCCCACCTCACCGGCTCGCAGGTCCTTCACTACGTCGACGCCCACGTCGACGGCACCGCGAAGGCGAATGGCCTCCAGTTCCTAAACGTCACGCTCCGAAGCCTTGGCGACTACGGATTCGGTCAAGGCGAGGCGAACCTCCGCGCGAACCTCGACATCCGGACCGGAAAAATCCTGCCGGGGAGTACGTTCGCCGCAGACAAAAGCGTGATCCGGATCAGCGGCCCGCGTTTCGACGTGGACGGCAAAGGGGAGATCGATTGGCGGGCGGGCCCCGGAGAAAACGCTTCGATCCTCCACGCGGAAATCAGCGCCGCGAAGACGGCGGTCCGCCTCGGCAAGAATCGCATCACGGGGTCGGTTCATCGGGTGATCGCCGACGCGAAAATCCTCGGGCTCGAACTCGCGTCCGCCTTTTCCGGCCTTTCGGCGCGTCTGAAAGTACGCGGCGGTAAATTCGAATCCAGGCCGGTCGGGGACCCGATACCGACCGAAATGAACTACGACGCCCGAATCCGGATCGGCGGGGAGCTTACCGCCGTGGCCGGCGACTATCCCGACCGCGCGGGCCTACCGAAACCGTCCGCCTTCGCCGTCGACATCGACGATTCGACCGTCCGGATTCCGAAGGTCGGTAAGATCGCCGGGAACGGACGCGTCGCGCTCTCGGTGAAGACGATCGACTTTCGCGACGGGCGCGCCGACCTCCCGGCGCTTATTATCGATTACCGCGGGAAGATCGAGGATAAATATCCGCTCGTGCTGAACTGGACGTCGAAGGACGCGAGCCGAATCTTCGGTCTGCGGAATTCGGAGGACGACCACTGGCACGGAAGCGGCGAACTCCGGGTCTCCGAATTCGACGGCGTCCTCGATTTTCTCCGCGCGACCGACCGGATCTCCGGAATCGTCCGCGCGGGTTTGAACGCCACCCAGATCCGCACCGCCATCGCGTGGGACGTCGCCCCCGACGATACCCGCCTCGAAGTCCGCGAAATCGATTCGAACGGAATCTGGTCGGGCTTCGGTACGCTCGTTTCCCAGACGCCGGAGGACGGCGGACCGGCCGAACTGAGCGGCCAGTTCAAGGCGAAAGTCCTCGGACTCCCGCTCGGTGTCGGTCTGGCCGGAAAAAGCGTGCAAGTAAAACTCTTTCCAGGCAACGGCCCGGTCGAAACTACGAAGCAGTGACCGTGGCGGCGGCGCCCGCGAGGCCGGCGCGAGCGCGGTAGGACCAGCTCATGTAGTACGCCCACGCGGTGGTGAAAATCGCGATCCCGCCGAGCACGATGAAGACCTGGGCCCATCCGAAGTGGTCCGACATATAGCCCGCGCCCCAGGCCGCGAGCGAACCGCCGAGGTAGCCGACGCCGTCGACCATTCCGACGCAGGTGCCGGCGCCCTTCGGTCCGGCGATGTCGAGGCTCATGCAGCCCGCCGACATCGAATAAGGTCCGTAGAGGAAGAAGCCGGAGAGTCCGAGGAACGCGAGAATCGCGGTTTGATACTCGAGACGGTACGGAATAAGTGCGGCGATCACGAACAGCGAAACCGCGAGACCGATGAGCATCAGGCACATCATGAAGGAGCGGTCGCCGCCCTTCGCATGCTTATCGGTGTACCAGCCGAGGAAAATCGTTCCGATACAACCGAGGAGCGGAAAGATCGCCGACGACATCACGGCCGCGGCGTTTCCCATTCCGATGTCGACGAGGAGCTTCGGGGTCCAGAACATGAAGACCGTCCGGAGAATCGTCGTCACAAACGCGAAGACGAGGACTTGGCGGAAGAGCGGGATGCCGAAGAGGGTCCGGATGATTTGGCCGGTCTTCACCCGTCCGACCTCGCCGCGGTCGAAGTTCGCGAGCGACGCCTTCGTCCCCGCGTTCTTTCCGAAGCGCACTCCCGGTACGACATCCGCCGGACGCTCGCGCGAGGCCAGGAAGGACCAGATCGCGATCGCGCCGAGGATCGCCGCGGGCCAGTAGAAGAGGCCTTTCCAGCCGACGCCGAGGAGGATAAGCCCGCCACAAAGGAACGAGGCCGCGACGCTGCCGAACTGGAAGTTGATGCTGATGAGGCCCATGATCGTCCCGTTCCGCTCGGGCTCGTACCATTCGCCGATCACCTTGATGATGCCCGCCCACCCCATCGAGAGGAAGAAACGGCAGAGGCACCAGACGATCGTGAAGGCGAGGATCGTCGAGAACGAAGGGAAGAGGAGATTGAAGAAGATCGCGCCGAGCATCCCGACGAG
>JAYVXM010000374.1:0-5229 GCA_043785205.1 Bdellovibrionales bacterium | reverse complement strand
CGTCCTCGGCTTCACCTATTCGGCGATGTACATGGGCCGGTACAATCTTTCCTTCGCGAACAAAGCGCTTTCGGATGCCTTCGGGTGGGACAAGACCCAGATCGGCGCGATCATCACCGCCGCCCTCTCGATCTACGGGTTCTCCGCGATCTTCAACGGCCCGATCGCCGACAAGATCGGCGGCCGTCGCTCGATGCTTATCGGCGCGGCCGGAACCGTGCTCTTCAACTTCCTCTTTGGCCTCGGCGCCTACTTCGGCTTTCTCGGGACCGGCGCCTATCTGATCAGCTACTTCGCGATCACCTGGTCGCTGAATTCCTATTTCCAATCCTACTCCGCGCTTTCGCTCATCAAGGTGAACGCTTCCTGGTTCCACGTCCGCGAGCGCGGCGTCTTCTCCGCGATCTTCGGGTCGATGATCCAGGGCGGCCGCGCGCTCATCTTCTTCATCGGACCGCTCATCGTCGTGCATGCGCCGTGGCAGTGGGTCTTTTTCATCCCGTCGGTCATCGTCGCGATCATGGCCTTCCTAACCTATAAGCTCGTTCAAGACTCGCCGGAAACTTCGGGTTTCGAAGAATATGACGTTCAGGACGCATCTTCGGGCGATAAGGGAAAAGTCGATCTTAAGTACGTCGTGAAGAAAGTCGTCGCGAATCCCGTGGCGCTCACGATCGCCGCCGCCGAATTCTGCACGGGCTTCGTCCGGCACGGCTTCGAACAGTGGTTTCCGCGGTACATGCTCGAATATCAAAAACTTCCGCTCGACTCGCCGATCTTCGCGAAGGGCGCGGGCGCGGTCGTGCTCGCCGGAATCGCGGGCGCCTTCACCGCGGGCACCCTTTCGGATTACCTCTTCAAAGGTCGTCGTCCGCCGATGGCCTTCGTCGGTTACTTCCTCATCATGTGCTCGCTCTTCGTGATCTATAAGGCGCCGTCGATCGACCTCGTCATCGGTGCCTTCGTCGTGAACTCGTTCGCGATCTCGATCGTGCACTCGATGCTTTCCGGAACCGCGTCGATGGACTTCGGCGGCAAGAAAGCCGCGGCCACCGCGGCCGGCCTCTTCGACGGTATGCAGTACGTCGGTGGATCTTTCGTCGGCCTTGGCATGGGCTGGATGCTGGAGAAGTTCGGGTGGTCGTCATGGGGCCTTTCGATGATCGGCTTCGCCGTCCTCGGGGGAGGGCTCATGCTCGCGCTCTGGAACGCGCGTCCGAAGATCGCCGGCTCCGGCGGACATTAAGCAAGAACAACCGGCCCCGCTCGCATCGCTACGGTCGGGCGAAGCCCGCCCATCCGCAATGCGAACCTACTCACGATGACTAGGTAAAAAACGCCTCTCGAGACTTTTCGCCCCGAATCCGAATCGGAAGCATACGGATTTTTCACCCGGGGGAATCTCGCATGGCGATGCGCGCGTTCGGTTGGGCGTCGATTTTGGTCGTGGTGTTTTTCACGGGCCTCCGTCTCGAAACGACGGCGCGGGCCGAGGACGACGGCGGGACGAAACGGTGGGTGCTCTCGGAAGCGACCGCGGGCGGCGCCCAGACTTTGATCGTGATCGACGAAGATACGAGCCGACGTGACGATCCGAGCGTGCTCTCTCAAAAGGTAGTCTTCAAGCAGCGTTATTCCGCCGCCGAACGTGCCGACTTCGAATCGGCGAAGGCGCGTTACCGCGAGGAGCCGCCGACCTCCGCGAAAGAGTTGCGCCTTCCGCGACGCGGGCGTCCGCTGTGGATCGCGGTGAAGGACGAATGGACCGCGGCGGACGAGGACGATTATAGCGCCTGGTTCGCGGCGAACGTTCACACCAATTTTCTCCGGGGCACCGGGCTGAACGCGGACTGCGCCGACGTCGGCCTCACGTTCCGCTGGGTCTACGCTCGGGAGCATCACCTCCCGATCGCCAATACGATGTCCGGTTCGGGTAAGCTCTTCGGGAATTTCACGGGATCGGATGCGTGGGACAAACTTCCGACGAATTCCGATTGGCGCCGCGACGAACGATTCAAGGCGGCGCTCCGCGATCTTTACGACGAAACGTACACGTGGTCGATCAACGACGACCAATTTCCGACGGTGATTTCCCGGCAGTACGTGCGGCCCGGCTCGGTGTATATGATCATCCGCTCGACGAGCGGACATACCCAAACGATCCATTCGATCTCCGACGCCCGCGGCGTCGAGACCTTCTGGGGTAACGAGCCCGCCGCCGAGTCGATCGCCGCTTCCGGCCTCATCGTCGAGTTCAATAGCCGCAAGGGTTTTCAGAACTGGCGCCACGTGCGGCGCTCGACCGTCGATGGACGGGAGAAGTGGACGCTCGTTCCGGGACCGCAGATGCCCGGATATTCGCGGGAGCAGCTCGAGACCGGCCATACGAACGGGACCGCCTGGATGAATTGGGTGCTCGCGCGCCTCGGGTACCAATTTTCGGACGAGAAACGTTTCGCGATTTTCGCGAAGACGTTCGAGAATTCGATCGATTTTCGACGCAATATCACCGGTGTCGGCGCGCTCTACTGTGGCCCGGGCGCTCCGTGCCCGACAACCGGGGCGGACTACGACAACTATTCGACCTTTAGCCGCGATGCGCGCCTCGTGGACCTCCGCAACGAAATGCGGGCGCTCGCCGCGAAACTCGGCCCCTCGAACTCGGCCGTGCAGACGGCGAAGCGGGCGCTCGAGGCGCGGGGCGAAGTCGCGCTCGGAACCGGCACGGGATTTTACGACGCCTACGCGACCGACGGGATCATCGAGAGCTGGAATTCCGACCCGAACGTTTCTTATCTCGCGCGGTGGGGATACGTGAGCGCGCCATCCTCGAAACTTCGCGCCCAATCCTCGGCCGACGCGTTCCTCGAAGGGCTAAAGGGGCGCGAAAGTCTCGTGCAGAGCGCGTATTATCAGTGCCATTACTGGACGTGCACCGGCTCCGAGCCCTCTGTTCGAGCGGTTGAGACTTCGCGCCTCGACGCGAAGATGAAAGGGGCGTACGCCGAGCTGGCGCGGTTGACGGCCGATCCCGGCGTCGACGCGTCGACGCTCGCCGACCTGCGGACTCGTTACCGGAATTTCGGATTGAAAAATTTCACGTCGAGTCGATGCGCCGGGAGCGGCGGCGCTTGTACGGCGGACGACGTCGTCTGGGCGAGCGGAGCGGCGGCGCGGGTTCCCGCGTGGTCTTCGGAACCGAAGGACGACCTCACGGCGCGCTGGGGGCTTTAGTCCCGCAGTCTGTTTCCCCCACCGGCTCGCCGGCGTCGTGAACGATTTTCAGGAAAAAGTCCCGGATTCGCGGAAATTTCGCGAAGAAGGGGTGGCAGTCGATCTCCTCGCGAATCCACTTTTCGCCGCGGGACGCGAGATAGGAGAAGAAGCCGTATTTCGGGAGCCGGCCGAGCCACGCGCCCCAGAAAATATGCGGCAGCGACATTCCGGCGATGGCGGCGACGAGGACGACCGGCTGCTGGGGAAGCGGCCCCAGCGCGGTGAGAAAGACCGCCCAGAATCCGTAGCTGTCGACCCAGGCTTGGGCCTTTTCCCAACGCGCCGAGTGGAGAAACTCCGCGCCCGCGACCCAGGTGACGAACGGCATGCCGTACGCGCGGCTTGCGAGCGAGAGGGCGACGGCGCCCGAAGCGGACGCGGTCGTGACCGAAAATGCGGTGAGGAACCAGCGGCGCGGACGCATCATCGTCGTGGTCATGATCATGCCTTCGGTCGGCAAGACGATGATGAAGAGGTCGATGAACGCGAGAAAGCAGACGAAAGGAAGGAACCAGGGGCGGTTGGCGTATTTTCGGAGGAGGGCGACGAAACGCTTCATGCCGGACGGTCTCGGATCATGCGTTTCCGACCTGGAGTCACGCGACGTTCCCGTGACATTTCTTGAACTTCTTGCCGCTCCCGCAGGAACACGGATCGTTCCGGCCGATCTTCGGTTCCTCGCGAACGTAGGGTCCGTTCCGGAGCGGGAGAGCGTCGAGGAACTTCCACTCGTCGTTCTCCTTTTCGAACGTGCTCTTCTCGTAGTGATCCTGATCTTTTCCTTCGAATGCGTATTTCGCGTGGAAGATGAGCGTGCCAGTTTGATCCTTCGCTTCGCCGGCTTCCTTCTGGAGGACCTCGAGGCCCTTCCAGGTCGAATTTTTCGACCAGCTTTCGATCTCTTCGCGATTCACCTCGTGCTTCGTCGCCGAGTGGTGGGTCGCGAGGATGAAGTCGACGTTTCCGGTGACGAAAGCGGTGTAGCGCGCGCGGAGAAGCTCTTCGGCGGTCAGCGCCTTCGACTTGCCCGTTTCGATGGGCTGGCAGCAGTTTCCGTAGGGCTTACCCGACGTGCAGGGACAATTCTGATTCGCGGCGATCGACGGCATGGCGGTTCTCCTCACGGCTGATGTGAAGAACGGAGTTTAGCGGCTCGCGCCGCCCTCCGAAAGGGGTTTTCGCGCCGGGGGTTTCGTGGGATTGTCGTGCGATGGCCGCCGGCGATTTTAGTGATGAAGCCCAGTACCGAAGCGTCATGAAAAATACGCTGGATCGCGTCGAACGCGCGTTCGACGACGTCGATCCGGACGTCGCGGAGTGCTCCGTCCAGTTCGGAGCGCTTTCGATCGTTTTTCCGAACGGCCAGAAGTGCATTCTCAGTTCCCAGCCCTCCGTCCAGCAGCTCTGGATGGCGGTCGCCTCGAAGGGAATCGCGCACCACTTTAACTACGACCGCCCGAGCGGGGAATGGCGGGACGACAAAGGGCAGGGGATCGAGCCCCTCGCGTTCCTCCACGCGTTCCTGAAAGAATCGGTCGGACTCGACCTGAGGTTTTAATGGCAAAAGTGACGGTTTATACGATGGATTTCTGTCCTTACTGCGAACGCGCGAAAACGTTGCTCAAGCAACGCGGCGTCGACTACGCCGAAGTTCGCGTTCCGATGGATGACGACGCCCAATGGGACGCGCTCGAAAAGAAAACCGGCATGAAGACGATGCCGCAAATTCTCCATGGCGAAACACTGATTGGTGGCTATAACGACCTCGCCACGATCGATCAAAAAGATCAGCTGGCCAGCCTTAAAGCCTAGTTTTCGGAACTTGCCGCGTAGCGACAACGGACGGATTTGAATTCCTCCGAAAACCCCTTTGCTGAACCTGAGGGTTTAGGTTAGGAAATAAGCGTCCAAACGTTTTGGCGAGGTGTTCCTATCGTCTAGAGGCCTAGGACA
>JAYVXM010000373.1:0-5230 GCA_043785205.1 Bdellovibrionales bacterium | reverse complement strand
CACCGAATCTCGGGTGAGTTTCCAGATGTACACCGCGAACGACAAGAAGGCGATCTGGAGCGACACGAACGCGAAGAGCGACGGCGCGGCCGGAAAAGTCGAATCCGTCATGGGCGTCCACAGTCAGGAAGCCCTCGACCAACAGGCGGTCACCGTCTCCAAGTCGGCGTACCAATCGCTCAGCGCCCACGCGAAGCAGTAAATCCATCCCGCCCTTTCGGGAAAGATCCGCGCCGAAAACGCGCTCCGAGCGATCGGGGCGCGTTTTCGCGTTCGGACCGCCGATTTCATTGGGGAAAAAACGTTTTCGAGTCGGCCTTGCCTCGACGCGGTTCGTCCCCATCTTTAGCGGGTGAAACTGAAGAAAGTCTTTCGCGAAAACTGGCTGACCCGCAAACCGCTCCGCGACGGGCTCGTCCCGACCGCGGTCCTCGTTTTTCTCCTCGTGTTCGGCAGGCTCGCGGAATATCCCGCGTCGCACGAGCTCGTCTTCGGTCAGCACGAGTATTGGCGCGCATGGACCACCCTCTTCGTCCACGCCGGCCCCGGTCACCTCCTGAGCAACCTCTTCCTCTTCGCGCCCTTCGCCTATGTGCTCATCAGTTACTTCGGACTCCTCTTTTTCCCGCTCTTCGGATTTTTCGTCGGCGGACTCGTGAACCTCGCGGTCCTCCGAACGATGCCCGGACCGGTGATCCTCATCGGCGCCTCCGGAATCGTCTACTGGATGGGCGCGGCCTGGATCACGCTCGCCTTTCTCGTCGATCGGCGCGATCGGCCCGCGAGGCGCCTTCTGAAGGCCTTCGGAGTCTCGATGCTCCTCTTCCTACCCGACACGTACCGTCCGGAAGTGAGCTACCTCACCCACCTTCTCGGCTATCTCGCGGGCATCGCGAGCGGACTCGCCTACTTCGCGATTCGTCACCGCATCCTTCGTCGCGCGGAAATCCACGATTTCCGTTACGACTTCGACGCGCACTGGGACCCGCGAATTAACGGCTATTCCAAGGAACTTCCCGTCGAGGATGCGGACGCGATCAGCAACCCGGGATCGTGACGAGGTCGTCGATCGAGAGGCCGCCACCGGAAAGATGGTTCGTGTCGACGAACTGGCCGCCGCCGTGGATCGCCATCGACTGAAGGTTCTGGATCGACGTCGAGTCGGAAGCGCTGCCGAAATACACGGTGCTCACGGAAAGGTGACTCCGCCCGTTCGCCTGGGCCGCCGATTTCAGATTCGCCACGAGCGCGGCGAGACCGGCCGGGACGTTTCCGTTGATATCCGTCGGCTGGCCGTCGGACATGAAGACGACGGCGTAATCGGCCACGTCGCCCGCGCCCTCGTCTCGCGAGATCGCGCCCTGGAGCGCGGCGAACGCCGCCCCGTACGCGGTGTTTCCGCTCGGCGGAATCGAGGCGTGGTAGAGGTCGAGCGCGCTCGAGGCTCCCGCCGACGTTCCGAAAGGAACCGCGACGGAGTTCATGACGAAGGCGTTCTGGTTCATGTCGTAGAGGTACGCGTCATCGTCGAAGTAACCGAATGCGTAGTGGAGATTCGTGTGGCTGCCGTAGGCCGTAAGGAAATTCCGCAGGGTCTGCACGCGAAAGAACTGGCTCGGGTCGGTGCTCGATGTCGATCCCGAATTATCGACCATGACGAGGATATGGAGGTTCGTCGCCGTCGTGCCCGCCGTGCAACCCGGCGCGCCCGGAATTTTTTGGGCCTGCCCGGTCGGAGTGAAGCCGCTCGGCGCCTTCGAACAACCGTTCGCGAGCGCGGTGAGCGATAGGGAAACGGCGATGAGAATCGAGGAAATCGAAGTTCGGCGCATCAGACCTCCGGGGGCGGTTACTTCCCCTATCGGTCTTTGACGCTCACGACTGAGGGGAAATGCACCGGAGCTAAACGCTCCGTCAAAATCCTAGCCCGCCCGCTCGAAACTCTCGCCCACGTCCGCACGGGAATAGCGACGCACGGACCGTCGGATCTCGTCCTCGCTCTTCACGACGACGTCCCAAGCGAGTCCGGCCGCGGATAACGAACGAATGAAGTAATACCCGAGATCGAATTGAAAGGGGCGCAAGCCGAGTCGAGCGTTTTTCGGCCAGGCATGGTGGTTATTATGCCAGCCCTCGCCGAACATTATCGCCGCGAAGAAGATATTATTTCGGCTATCGTCCTGGGTATCGAACGGCCGATCGCCCATTCGGTGGCAGAGCGAATTCACGAGGAAGGTGAAATGCCAGGAGATCATCGTCGGGATGAAATAGCCCCACGCAAGGAACGTCCAACCGCCCGCCGCGAAGAGAATCGCGCCCTGAAGGAGGAACAGGACCGGAATCCACCGGTCGAGGATGCGAAGCTCGCGCGGCCATTCTCCGCGAAGAACCCTCTCGCCCTCCCGGGCCTCCGGCGTAGAGCGGCGAAAAAGCCAACCGATGTGCGCGTGGTAGAATCCGTCGATCCGCGGCGAATGGGGATCCCCCACGCGGTCGGTGTAACGGTGATGGGTGCGATGGCGGTAGACCCACCAGCTCGCCGTCCCCTGGCCGGCGAGGCCACCGAAGAGTGCCAGCAAAAACGCGACCGGCCGCGAGGTTTGGAAGGATTCGTGGGTGAAATAGCGATGGTAGCCGACCGTAATTCCGAAACCGCGAATCGTGTAGAGCGCGAGACCGATCGCGAGCGCGGTTTTCGTCGGAGCCGCGGTGAAGAGTCCGGCGATCGCGGCCGCGTGAAAAAGAGGAAGGCCGATCCGGTACGTCCACGGAGACTGATTCAGGGCGATCATCTCCGGATTGTCCCATTCCGCGAAAACGGACGGAATCGGAAAGAATTTGACGTCGACGGGGCGGTCTGTGAAATTTCATGCCGCCGATGCCGAACTTTCCCCTCCAGATCGATCCCGCGCTCCGACGCTATCCGGTACGAACCGGCGAACTCCTCCTAGCGTGGGATAGCGCGGACGAACTCGTCCTCGACCATCTCCGCGAAAACGCGGCGACGCTCCTCGCACCCGGCAAAAAGGTCCTGATCTTCGGCGACGGCTTCGGCGCCCTCACCCGCGCGCTCGCCGACTACGCGCCGACGACCTACTCCGATTCGTACCTCGCCCACCGCGCGATCGAATCGAACGGCGCGGGAGGCGCCCGCGCGATTTCCCGCCTCGCCGAACTTCGCGGACCGTTCGACCTCGTCGTCGCGCGCATCCCGAAGAATCTCTCGTTTTTTGAGGACACGCTCGCCCACGTCGCCGCCGCGTGCGCGCCGGACGCGAAGCTCGTCGCGGGTTACATGCTGAAGCATCGGACGAACGGCGCGTTCGATCTCCTCGGAAAATACTTCGGCGCGACCACGACGAGTCTCGCGCGAAAAAAAGCACGGCTGATTTTCGCGACGCTCGAGCGTGCGTCGACGCCTTCTCCTTATCCGCTCGCGGTCGCGATGCCGGGGTTCGAGCGTCCGTTCGTGAATCACTCGAACGTCTTCAGCCGCGAGCGCGTCGACATCGGCACCCGGTTTTTCCTCCAGTACCTTCCCGGCCCGGGGGCGACCTCCATTCTCGACCTCGGGTGCGGGAACGGCGTCGTCGGAATCGCGGCGAAACGCGCGAATCCCGGCGCGCGCGTGATCTTTACCGACGAGTCGCGGATGGCGATCGACAGCGCGGAAGCGAACTACCGCGCGAATTTTCCGGCCGCGTCCGCCGACGCGGCCTTTCTCTGGACGAACGGATATGCCGACGGAAAGCCGGGCGTCGTCGACCTCGTCCTCTGCAACCCGCCGTTCCATCAGGGGACTACGATCGGCGATTTCGTCGCGCGCGAAATGTTCGCCGACGCGTTCCGCGTGCTCGCGCCCGGCGGACGCCTCCGGGTGATCGGGAACACACACCTTCGGTATCCGTTCGCCCTTCGGAATCTCTTCGGAAACGCGACGGTCGTCGCGACGAACGCGAAATTCCAGATCGTCGACGCGGTCAAGTCGCCGTAGACGGAATTTCGTCCATCCAGCGGAGCGCCTCGGCCGCCCAGCGGGCTTCGAATTCCGTGCGCCCCGTCTCGAGGATTTCCGCGGTCTCGGGGGCCCGAAGAGCCGCGGCGATCCCCGGGAAATCCCGCATTTCGGGGGCCGCGTCAAGAACGCCGCGGAGGGCGCGGCCGTACGCGTAGGTTCCCGGCTGACGCTCCCAGCTTTCGGCGAGCGCTTGGACGATCTCTTCCCGCTTTTCCGAACGCGCGATACGTCCGCCCCACTCGTCGAAGAACGGCGCGGTCGGTACGACGAGGTCGACGCGTTCGCGGAGAGCCCGCGGTTTGCGGAGCCCGAAGTGGCGATGATTCTCGATCGCCATCGAGCTTCCGTCGATCTTCGACTTGTAGAGTTCGCCCGCGACCCAGAGCCGGCCGCGGTAGCGAAGTTTCCGATCCGTATCGAACGGCTGGCCGCCGAGTTTGTAGTACGCGAGCCGGAGGGGGTCGCCGACGTCGAGCTTCCACATGTCCATCACACGATCGAGGTCGCCGAAGTTGTGCGCTACGCTCGCGCAAGCCTTTAGGCAACCGAGGCCGTCGCCGGCCCGCCAGAGCGAGCCGAAGATTTCGGAGTGACGATCGACTTCGGCGGCGATCGCGGCGAAGACCCGCTTTCGCATTTCCGCCGCAGCCGGCTCCGGGTAGCGCCCGAGCGCGGCGTACGCGGCACAGCTGACCGTGAACCATTCCCCGTAGTGCCCGCTGAGGGGCTCGCGTTCGAAGGGCGTTCCGGGCGCGCCGTGGACGAAGCGGCTCGAGACGAGCGTGAAATCCCAGTCATGACTCGCGAGCACGAGTTCGGTCATCTCGAGCGCCGTCGCGAGCGGGAGACCAGCGGGCCAGAGCCGGAGGCGGATTTGATTATCCACGTCGGTCGGGACCGGAGTTCCGCAGGTGAGGTAGTGCGAGGAGAGGCAAAGGCGATAGTAGTCGAAGTGGTTAGCGAAATCAGAGGGCGCGCGGTCGAATTCCCGAAGGACGTTCGCCGGCGGGAAACTCCCGGCCGCGAGGGGGCCGGCCGATTCGCCGAACAGATACGGCATCGTATTGCGAACTTGAGTCAGAAGGAGGTCGGGGGCGATCCCGCGCGGAAACGGTTTCATGAAGGAGATAGGAGTTTAAATGATCCGGCGGTTTACCTACAATAGGCATCTGGAGGAGTCCAAAATCGAACCCTACGACGCTCTCCGGGAGA
>JAYVXM010000372.1:0-5236 GCA_043785205.1 Bdellovibrionales bacterium | reverse complement strand
TTTCGCCTTCGAGTAGCCCGCTGTAGCCGCGCATGATCCCGTGGATCGCGACGCCGTTCGCGATCGAGTACCGGACGACCGCTCGGACCGCCGCGTTCATGCCGGGGGCGTCGCCGCCGCTCGTGAGGACCGCGATCGATTTGAGTTTTTTCGCCTTCGGGAAGTCGGGAATCGCGATCATGGACATGGGCGGTGAGGGACCTTTCTCGAATCGGGTTTCAAAAGGCGCGCGCCCCGAGGATCAGCGACTTGCCGGTGCATTCGGCGGGGATCGTTAAACCCATGAGGCTGCAAAGCGTCGGCATGACGTCGGCGAGCGTTCCGTCCCGGAGCGCTACGCGCGCGTCTTTCGGCGCGACCGCGCTGTTCGGCGCGACCCAGATCGCGGGCACCGGATTCAGGGTGTGTTGGGTATGGATATGCCCGCGGGCGTCGCACATCTCTTCGGCGTTCCCGTGATCGGCGGTGATGAGCGTGTGGTAGCCGTTCTTCTCGGCCGCGCCCACGACGATCTCGAGGCAGCGGTCGAGGGCTTCGATCGCCCTCACGGTGGCTTCGTAATTTCCGGAGTGCCCGACCATGTCGGCGTTCGCGAAATTCATGAGGAGGAAGTCCGGCGAGTTCCCGACGATCCGCGCGCGCGCGGCTTCCGCTACCTCGGGCGCGCTCATCTCGGGTTTGAGATCGTATGTCGCGACTTCGCGCGCGGAAGGGATGAGGATTCGGTCCTCACCGACGAAGGGCGCCTCGCGGCCTCCGTTGAAGAAGAACGTCACGTGCGCGTATTTTTCGGTCTCCGCGACACGAAGCTGGGAGAGCTTCCGTTCCTCGAGGACGGCACCGAGGATGTGGTCGAAGTTTTGGGGCCCGTAGAGGACGGGCGCCGGAAGGTTCTTGTCGTAAGTCGTCATGCCCGCGAACGCCGAGAGCTTCGGGACTTTTCCGCGCGAGAACTCCGCGAAGTCCGGGAGCACGAACGCGGACGTGATCTCCCGGGCGCGATCGGAACGGTAATTGAAGAAGAGGAGAGAGTCGCCGTCGCCGATGCCGCCCTTCGGATCGAGGAGCGTCGGCTCGACGAATTCGTCGCTCTTGCCGGCGGCGTACGCCGTGGCGATGACCTCGAGGGCGGTCTTCGCGACCGCCGACGCCTGGCCGGTCAAAACCTTCCACGCCGTCTCCACGCGGTCCCAGCGCTTGTCCCGATCCATTCCGTAGTAACGCCCTCCGATCGACGCGATCGAAGCGCGAACGCCGCTCGCGGCCGTCGCGGGTGCGAAGATCGGGTGACGGAGGAGGCGCTCGATATACTTCGGCGCCGAGTCCGGTGGAGTGTCGCGGCCGTCGAGGAACGCGTGCACGTAGACTTCGGGAATCCGCTTGTCGAGCGCGAGCGTGAGGCAGGCCTCGAGGTGCTCAATCGTCGAGTGGACGCCGCCATCCGAAAGGAGGCCCATGAAATGGGCGCGGCCGGAGGTGCGGGCGCCGGCGTCGAGGACGTCGTTCAGCGCCTTCAGCTTAAAGAAACGGCCCTCGCGAATCTCCTTCGAAATGCGCGTAAGGTCCTGATAGATGATTCGGCCCGCGCCCATCGTCATGTGACCGACTTCGCTGTTTCCCATGATTCCGGCTGGAAGCCCGACGGCTTCGCCGTGCGTGACGAGCTGGGAGTAGGGGTATTTTTCGAGGAGGGATTTCAGGAACGGTTTGCGGGCGTTCGCGATCGCGTTGAAAGGCGAATCCTTGCCGATGCCGAATCCGTCGAGGACGATCAAAAGGGCGCGCGATCCTCCAGATTGAGCGGTGGGCATGGGAGGCACTCTAGCGCGAAACGCCCTTCGCCGCTAGTAGGTCACCGACGAAACCCGGGTGCAATACCCTTTGATTCCGGCCGCGCCGGCGTCGTCCGAATAGCTGGCTTCGAAGAGCGCGGAGTCGAGTGCGGAACGCGGCACCTTGATTTGGAGCGAGATTTTTTCGTGCTGAAACGCGTACTGCGTCTGGCCGTCGGCGGTTCCGGCGAGGACGACCTTCGCGCCGTTATAGAGGATCGAATCGTTCGCGATCGGCGGGGTGTCCATCCGTTCGGGTCCGTAGATCAGAGTGTTTTCTTTCCCGTCGAGGCTGGAGTAGACGCGGATGCCGACGTTCAAGCTCCGGCCGGGCTGCATCGAGCACCGGAAGGCCTCGACGAGAAACGGGGCGGCCGTGGAGGTCGGCTTGCGGTCGCGCGGGCCGCACGTCGCCTTCGCGATCGCCTTCGGCTCGGGTTTCGATTCGCCTTCACTGCGATGAGTGAGCGTGGCGCAGCCCGCGAGCGCCGCGAGCGCAAACAGAACCGTTCCGAGTCTAGCGGGGGTGAAATCCTGATTCATCCGTGAATCTCCGACCTCCCGGATCGTCCGGATCCGAGGTCTTAAGTGAACCCTATTTATCGGGTTTTCGGTAGGTCAGAGTTCTGACGCTCGCTCCGCTAGCCCTCGTGATGGTAGGGGTGGCCCCGCACGACGGAGAGGGCGCGGTAGAGCTGCTCGGCGGCGACGAGTCTCGCGATCTCGTGGGAGAGCGTCTGGGGTCCGAATGAGAAGAGTCCGCGTGCCTTTTTCTTCACGGAGTCCGCAAAGCCGAGGGAGCTGCCGATGCAGAACGCGACTTCGGGAATCGACTGATCCTCAAAAGCGCGGAGCTGATTCGCCCACTCGAGCGTCACCGCCGTTTTTCCTTTCTCGTCGAGGAGGAAAAAGGCGCCGCGGGCAGAGAGTAGTTTCGCGAGGCGATCTTCGAGGATCTCGGCCTCCTTCGCCTGGATCAGCACACGCGTCGATGGGGATTTGTCCGGCACGGGCAACGCCTTCAGCTCGATCTCCTCAATCGGACAGAACGCCTTCGTATTTCGGACGTAGTAGTCGACCGTCTCGCGGATGCCGGGCGCTTTCAGTTTACCGAAGGCGACGAGGTAGAGCTTCATATCGTAAGTAGGCTCGCTTGCGGATGGGAGGGCTCCGCCGACCGTAGCAGCGAGCTGTTCTGGACTAATTGAGGTGAGAGGCGCCCTGACCGTAATACTCCGCCGGAATCTTCACCTTCGGGGCGTCTTTCCAGAGATTCTCGAGGTCGTAGTAGTCGCGGAGCGCGTCGAGGAAAACGTGAACGATCACGTCACCGAAATCCATGAGGACCCAGCGACCGTCTTGGAAGCCTTCGGCGGAGAGAAGTTCGTAACCTTGGACGTCCATGACGTTCGAGATCGATTCGCCGATGGCCTGGACTTGGCGATCGGACGTTCCGCTGCAGATCAGGAAATAATCGGTGAAGCCGGAGAGCTCGGAGAGGTCGAGAATTTTCACGTTCTCGCCTTTCTTGTCGATCGCGGCCTGGGCGCAGAGGAGCGCCTTATTCAATCCATCGGGATTCGTGGCGGCGCCGGGCGTAGCGGGATTCAACTCATCCATAATCTTATTGCTGGTCATAGCGGTCTAACTTCCTCGGGAAGCGCCTTAGGTACCATAGAGGTGGTGGGCCTTCAAATAACTCTCTACGTCAGGATGGAGGTTTTCGGCGGCGGGCGCGGGAAGGCTATCCGAGCCGGTTTGGCCGAGGATTTGGGAGCTCATGGGGGGGGGGATTCGCCCGCCGTCCCGTGGAGTTCGGGCGAATTCCTGCCGAATTTCGGTCGAACTCGTCGCCCGCGCTTCGGTCGGGACGGCGATCAGCGTCGTTCCCCCGTGCGCCCGCCATTCCCGCGGATTCGCGGTCGATCGGAGGAGGCCGAGCGCCTGGAGGCGTTTCAAACCGTTCGCCATTCGGGTCGCGGCGTCCCCGGTTTCACTCTGGCGCTCGATCGCGATCCAGTGACAGAGGCCCAGAAGTTCGCGGATCCGGTACCAGCGCTCGAGCGACTCGATCTGGTCCACGCCGACGACGAAAGCGAGCGGACGGCCGATATCGCGCCGAAGCTCCTGGATCGTGTCGAGGGTATAGCTCGGTTTCTTCAGGTCCCGGAGAACTTCGCGTTCGTCGATCTCGACCCGCATCGAGAGGCCCTCGCGAAGGCGCGCAAAATTCAATTTCGTCATCGCGAGCCGATGCTCAGCCGGCGTGCCGGTCGACTTCAGCGGAGGGTTCCCCGCCGGCAGGATCACGACGTTTCGAACGCCGGGATTCCGAAGGAGGCTCTCGACCGCCTCGCGATGCCCGAGGTGGGGCGGATCGAAGGCGCCGCCGAAGATCGCGGTGGTCTCTTGCCAGTTCATCGCTCGGTCCGCACTTACTTCCGGATCGAGAGGTCGTCGGGAAGGAGCGCTTTTCCGGGCGAACCCGCGACCGTGATGATCTTCTTCGTCTCGGCGTTCCGGGCGGCGCGGATCGGAGCATAGATCGCGAACACGAGCGGTTCGACGCCCGCGCCGGTCGCCGCCGAAATCACGTAAGGTTCGAGGGCTTCCGGATGGACGCCGCGAATGCCGGCGATCCGGGCGCGGAGCGCCGCGCGCGCGCGCGCGACGAGGTCGCCGTTCGATTCGAGAACGTCGAGCTTATTCAACACGACGATTTCCGGCTTGTGAAGCAGGTCTTCATTGAAGAGTCCGAGTTCGTTCCGGATGACGGTGTAGCGGCGAACGAGCTCTTCGATCGCGCGCTCGAAGCTGTCTTCGCCTTCGGCGGTCGCGTCTTCGAGGAACTTCGTGCCGTCGAGAAGGTGGACGAAGACTCGCGTGCGCTCGATGTGTTTCAGGAATTGATGTCCGAGGCCGCGTCCCAGGTGCGCGCCTTCGATGAGTCCCGGAATGTCGGCGATCACGAAGCTTTGGTACTCCGGCAGCGAGACGACGCCGAGGTTCGGCGAGAGCGTGGTGAATTCGTAGTCCGCGATCTTCGGTTTCGCCGCCGAGATGCGGGAGATCAGCGTCGACTTACCGGCGTTCGGGAAGCCGATGATCGCCGCGTCGGCGAGGAGCTTGAGCTCGAGCTTGAGATTCCGGGAGGTTCCGTCTTCGCCTTCCTGAGCGAATTTCGGCGCCTGGAAAGTCGAGGAGACGAAGTGGGCGTTTCCCTTTCCTCCGCGGCCGCCGCGGGCCGCGATCCAGGTCATGCCGTCTTCGAGAAAGTCGTGGATCACCTCGCCGGTGTCGGCGTCGCGGATGATCGTGCCGACCGGAACGCGGATCGTGATGTCGTTTCCGTCGTAACCGGCCTTGCCGGTTCCCGAGCCATGGAGGCCGTTCTCCGACCGATA
>JAYVXM010000371.1:0-1519 GCA_043785205.1 Bdellovibrionales bacterium | reverse complement strand
GTTTCGACGCCATGAGTACCATCGGCTTTCATGGCGTCTCGACTCTTGAAATCTTCCCTCTCACGCATGCTAGCCCCGGTTTCGGTTCCGGATTTCCTCGACCAATACTGGCCGGATCGCCCATGCCTAGTCCCTCCGCGAAAGCGGATCTCCGAAATCACCGCGTCGCCGCCGCTGACGGATCTCTTCGCGAAGATCCGTCGCCAGCGAATTGGCGCTCTTTCGCGCGGAGGAATCGAGCAGAGTCTGCCGGCGCTGCGAACGCTCGTTCGAGAGATCGCTTTCGAGTTGGGTACTCCTCAGTCCGCATTCGGATGCGACGCGCATGCCTATCCGCGGGGGACGGACACGACGATGGGATTTGCGGCTCGTGAACGGTTCATTTTACAGATCCGTGGCGTTCGTCGGTGTAAAATTGCTCCGAACCGAAATCTTTCCTATCCGTATTTCGATCATCGCGTCGGATCCGCGATCGCGGCGGAAGCGGCCGGGATGAGCTCGACCTGGCCGTCAGAGATGCCGGACGACGCCGTAACCTTGACCCTTAAGGCCGGTTCGCTGCTTTTCCTTCCGCGTGGATATTGGTACGAAGCCGAAACTCTCGCGGATTCGCTCGTCCTCGAGTTCGGGTTCGTGAGCCGACCCGCCGTCGATTTCATCCTTTCGTTTTTGCGGAGCGAGCTTTTAGCCGACGAGAATTGGCGGCGTCCCGCATTCGGATTTTTCCGTGCGCCCGACCGGAAGCGGAGTGAACAGCGCGTGGAAGTTCTGAAAAAAAGCCTCAAACTTAAGGCCGATTCGTTGACCGTGGACGGGTTACTTGGAAGCGTTCGGACGGTAGTCGGACGTCGTTTTCGAACCCGGTCGCGACTTACGATTCGGTTCGCACGGATTCGCGGAGGACGCGCCCGTGCGATAGTCGTTCGTCAGGGGAAGCCGGCCGGAGAGCTCGTTTTCGATTCGAAGTGGGTCCCGCTCCTGAAATGGATCATTCGCCAAACCGACCCCTTTACCGTCGCCGAAGCGAGCGCGAACTTGCGCGGATTTGAAAATCCGTCGGTCGTCGCGATTTCGATTTTCGAAATCCTTCGCGAAAAAAAAATAATCGACGTCGCATGAATGATCGAAAAAGACCGTGAATTCCCCTCAGAATATTCATTTCTACACGCGTTCGTTTGATTTCAATCATTTGAAAAACAAAAAAGAACTCTCTCATTCTTTCGTCGGCGTCTTCCGAACTAATCGGCACGCACATTCTTCCGATCTGTAGGCCACCCGACCCCGGGTGGGGGAGAGGTGCTGGTTCGGTGTGAAATTGTTCCGGAAAAATATTCAATTAAATTTGTTTATTTACCCGGGTCGACGGGCATCGAATCTAACTCTAGGGCGCATCGAATCGGATGTTGCTCAATCAGGAAGGGAAGCACATGAAAAAGAACGTAAGCGGAAAAGTGAAGAAGGCTAAAAAGGTTGTCCTCGATCTCGACGCGGCGCTTGAAGAAGTCGCTAAGAAGATTCG
>JAYVXM010000370.1:0-5251 GCA_043785205.1 Bdellovibrionales bacterium | reverse complement strand
GTCCGCGTCGACGTGACGGAAGCGACGAAACTCCAAGTCACCGATGGCTCGCTCCTCCCGAACGGCCGCGAGATTCCGATCACGCTTCCGGTGGGCGTTTCGCCGATCGCTATTCCGGTCATCAATTCGAATTCGAAAGTCTACGTCGCCGTCGGCAGCCAGAACATCATGGCCGGCGTCGCGGTCACGCTCCTGGCCGATATGGGTTCGTCGAGCACCGACTGGCTCCGTATCCTTCAATCGCTGCCGGCGAATATTTTCTACCCGTTCCAGTTGAATCCGAACCTCAAGGGAACGGCCGGGATCTTCACGGGCGACAAGGTCGGGATCGGCGTTTTCGCGGTCCAAACGCTCGGCGGTACGCCGGTCGCTCCGAAGGTCACGTTCGCCGGATACAGTTCGGGAGCTTCGATCCAGAGTTTAGCCGCAGTGAATGGAAACAAGCCGGTCTCCACCACGCCGGAAGTTTTCGGAGTGCACACTCAATATCCGACCGGCTACAAAGCCTACCGCATTCAACGCGCGCTTAAGAAAGTTCGCGAAACTTCGCTCGACTGATCAGGAGTCGCGCTCCAGGGGCCAACCTGGGATACGCAAAAGGGGCCCGGACGTTCGTCCGGGCCCCCTTTTGCGTTTTGAGATCGGAAACGGAAATCAGCGAGCGAGGATCGACCCCGAAGCGATCGTCCGCGAGGCGTTGAACCCGGCGAGTTTACCGTTCTCGCTCACCGCATGGGCGAAGGCGAGCGGGGAGATGATCATCCCTTTTTCTTCGGAATTTCTGGAACCCACGCGCTCGGGGACCGCCGCGCGCGCGCCCACCAGTTCACGAGGTCCTCTTTCCATTTCGGCGGAACGCGCATTAACGGAGTCCGCTTATCCTCGAGTTCGTCGAGAAGGCGCATCGTGCGCTTTTCGTCTTCAGCCGCGCCCCGCTGCCACTCGAGCCCGTAACGGTATCCACCGTTCTCGTCTGCCCGTCCGTAGACGGCGAGCGCGCGCATGAGGATCGTCGTAGAATCGTGTTCGAAGGTGAGGAGGATCGTGTCGCCTTGCTGATAGAGCTCGGACTCGACCTGGATGCCGGCGCCGCCGACCGAAATATCGTTGAGCGTAGCGGGTTTCGCGTGGCCGTCTTCCTTCGAAACTTGGGCCTTCATCGACACGACGTAACGTGGCGGGGTTTCCCACCAGCGGAGGCGCGGATTCATGAAGACGACTCGCACGTTCGGGAGGAAGAGGTAGGCGATCAAGGCGAGGTTCGTGCCGGTCACGCCGAGGAGAATCGGCAGCGAAATCGCGTCGCCGGCGATCCGCCATTCCTGAATATTCAGGTAGATCGAAAACACGGCGAGGGCGAGAACGGCGTAATAACCGAATCGTTTCGCGTAAAAAATGAAGAGTCCTTGCGAAAACGGGAGCGCGTAAAATTCGATCAGGTCCCAGGGGCGCGAATATTTCCAAATAGCGCCGGCCATCTCGAAGAAGCCGACTTTGTTCACGTGAGCGGAGATGAAAATGCTTCCGATCGGGCCGAGAATCTGAAGAAGGGCGAGGAACACGAGCGGCCACGGTCGTCTTTGCATGACCTTTAGGATAGAGCGCGGAGCGGCGATTTCAATGGATAAGAGTTTCTAACGCTCGCGGACGCGGCGACGCCAGGAACTTGACGGAATCAGCGGCGCTTCTTTCCCATCGCCTTGCGGACTTTAAGAAGCTCGATCGCTTGCTCGGAAGTGACCGTATCCGGCGTCTGGTCCTTCGGGATCGAGGCGCTGGTCGATTTATGTTTCACATACGGCCCGAACTTACCCTCGAGGAGCTGCATCGGCTTCCCGTCTTCCGGATGGGCGCCGAGCTCCTTCAGGACCTTCGCGCTTGCGCGCCCCTGTTTTGGCTGATTCAGGAGCTCCATCGCACGCGCGAAATCGACGGTGTAGACGTCGTCTTCCTTCTTGAGCGAGCGGTAGTCGGTTCCGTTCTGGACGTAGGGTCCGAAGCGGCCGTTGTTCGCGAGGACGGGCGTCTTCGTCGCGGGGTGGGTTCCGAGCTCGCGCGGAAGGGAAAGCCACTTCAGTGCCTGCTCGATCGTCACTTCGCGCGGATCGACTCCCTTTGGTACCGACGCCCGCCGCGGCTTCGGCAGTTCCTTCATCATCGCTTTGATCTTCTTCTTGTCCGTTTCCTTCGCTTGCTCCGGCGAAAGCTCCGGCGTCGGGCCGAGCTGGACGTAAGGGCCGAAGCGGCCGGTTAGGCAGAAGATCGGCTGCTTCGTCTTTGGATCCTCGCCGATCGGTTTCGGACCCTGAGCGGAAATTTCGATGATCTCCGCGATCTTTTCCGCGGTGAGATCCGCGGGCGCGATGTCTTCGGGGACCGACGCGTGAATTTCGTCCGCGCCTTTGATGCCCGGCTGCACGACGTAAGCGCCGTAGCGACCGATCTTCACGTCGACGCCGACCAAGTGGGGAAGGTCGAGGGTCCGCGACTCGCCCGGATCGATCTTTTTATCCTTCGCCTCGATCTGGGCGCGGAGTCCGTCCTTTCCGAGGAAAAAAGCGCGGAGGTACGGAAGGTGTTCCTTGGTCCCCTCGGCGATTTCGTCGAGCGAGCGCTCCATCTCCGACGTGAATTTCGCATCGACGAGGTGGTTGAAGTGTTTCACGAGGAGCTGAGTGACTGCGATGCCGGTGAAGGAAGGGATAAGCGCGTTTCCATTTTTCCGTACGTAGTCGCGATCGATCAGCGTCGAGATGATCGACGCGTAGGTCGACGGCCGCCCGATCCCGGCTTTTTCGAGTTCCCGCACGATCGACGCTTCCGTGAAGCGGGCCGGCGGCTGGGTTTCGTGCTCGAGGCTTTCGACGCCGACGAGTTTGAGGACGTCGCCCTCTTTCATCGGTGGAAGGATCGTTTCCTTGTCCGCGAGCGCGGCGCCCGGATCGTCGGATCCTTCGACGTAGGCGCGGAGGTAACCGGGAAAGGTGATCGTCGAGCCGGTCGCGTTGAAGACCGCGTCCGCGGCCTCGATTTTCACGGTGACTGATTTTTTCTGGGCGTCGACCATCTGGCAAGCGACCGTGCGCATCCAGATGAGTTCGTAAAGATCGCGCGCCTTTCCCGAAAGCCCGGTTTTATCGGGATGGGTGAATTCGGCGCCGGCCGGGCGAATGGCTTCGTGGGCTTCCTGGGCTTGTTTGTCCTTCGATGCGTAGGAACGGGGCTCGGCCGGAAGGTACTTCTCGCCATAGAGCTCCTTCACCGCGTCCCGTGCGGCGGCGATCGCCTGGGTGGAAAGCGTCGGCGAATCGGTACGCATATAAGTGATGAGACCTTCTTCGTAAAGCTGCTGGGCCATCCGCATCGTCTCGCGCGAGGAGAGTCCGAGCTTTCGGTTCCCTTCCTGCTGGAGCGTCGAGGTGATGAACGGCGGCGAGGGCTTCGAAGAGATCGGGCGTTCTTCGATCGCGATGACTTTCCAGGCACCCTTTTTAACGCGTTCGAGGAGCGCGCCGGATTCCTTGCCGTCGAGGAGGAGGACTTCCTTCCCTTCGAGGAGTTTCCCCGTGGTCTCGTCGAAGTCCTTCGAGGTCGCGATCCGGCGGCCGGCGACGGAATGAAGTTTCGCGTCGAACGCTTCCTTCTCGGCGTCCTTCGCCTTCGTTTCGGCGACGGTCGCTTGAAGGTCCCAATACTTCGCGCGGCGGAAGGCGATGCGTTCGCGCTCGCGATCGACGATCATGCGGAGGGCGGAAGACTGTACGCGCCCGGCGGAAAGCCCGAATGCGATCTTTTTCCAGATGAGCGGCGAAACGGTGTAGCCGACGAGCCGGTCGAGAATCCGGCGCGTTTCCTGGGCGCGAACGAGGCGCTGGTCGATTTCGCGGGTCTCCGTCAGCGCCCGCTCGATCGCGGCCTTCGTGATTTCGTGGAACACCATTCGCTTCACCGGAACCTTCGGGCGGAGAAGCTCGACGAGGTGCCAGGAAATGCTTTCGCCTTCGCGGTCTTCGTCGGTCGCGAGGTAGAGTGAATCGACGTTCTTCAGTTTCGCCCGGAGGTCCGAGATGATCTTGAACTTCCCTTTCGGGATGACGTAGAGGGGCTCGAAATCCTTATCGACGTTCACGCCGATCTTCGCCCACTCCTCGTCTTTCACGTCCTTCGGAATATCGGCCGCGGACTGGGGAAGATCGCGAACGTGCCCGACGCTCGCCTCGACGATGAAATTTTTCGGAAGGAACTTGCGAATCGTTTTCGCTTTCGTCGGCGATTCGACGATCACGAGTGCGGAGCCGTCTCCCGGAGACTTCGAGCGGGCGGTTTTCGCTTTGGGCGGGGCTTTTTCTACGGGGGGGGCCAAAGAGCGTCCTCGGGGTTTGAAACGGCGCGGTAGAGCGGCGGATAACCCCATTATAAAGGAGAAGAGGGGGGATCCAGTAAAGCGGAATATAACCGTCAGAGAATTGGCGCAAGCACGGAGCCCCGGGCTCCGGCAGGACTACGGCTGGATTTCGACGTTTTCGAGATAGCGAAGCATCGCGGTGAACGCGGACTCCGCTTCGACCGGATTCCGCGATTTTGCCGCAGTTTCCAGAGATTTTGCGATTACGGAGAGCTCGTCGAAGCCGTAGCCGCCCGCCGTCCCTTTCGTCTTATGGGAAAGTTTGGCCAAGAAATCGAAGTCTTTACGGGTCAGCGCGTCTTTCAGGACGGCCAGGTCCCGTTTCCGACTTTCGAGATAGGCCGGCGCGATATCGCGGAGCTCTTCGGGAATTCGGACGAGAATTTTTGGCATCGCCCCTAGTCATCCCGGGATTGGGACGGAAGTGCAATCCAGATTATTCTAGTTTACCCCGTTAAATGTAGGTCGGCGCCGGTTTCGACCGTTCGGTCGCGATGTGAAGGATGCGATCTCGTTCCGTAACCGGGTCAATGACTTCGGCCCAGGTCTCGAGATCCGGCCGATCGCTGGTGAAGGCGACGGCGACCTTTCCCTCGGGGCAAATGTCGAGGCAGCTCGAGGTCACGACTCGGTTCACCCCCCAGAGATCGCGCGAGAGAAGCTGCTTTTTCATCCAGTCTTTTAGTTCATGGGACGGGTTCGCGGCACCGGGATCCTTCGCCAATTTTTTTCCACATTTTTCGCAAACGATTACGAGGTTTCGGTGCCATTTCGGTTTCATCCCCCGAGACTATTCCGCATTCTTTTGCGTTTAAACCCCAATTTCAGGCATGCTGTTTGAGACAG
>JAYVXM010000369.1:0-5251 GCA_043785205.1 Bdellovibrionales bacterium | reverse complement strand
CTTGCCCGAATCCGTCGATTTCGCCCGCGCACCCGGCGTGCACGGCGCCTCGAATCTCCTGAGAATCGCATGAGGCTCGTCGATCTCCTCGTCCTCCTGCTCAGCGCTCAGGCGGATACCCTAAAACGGCTGGCCGCTTTCTTCGGCGAGGAAAACCTCATCCATCTCCTCGAAGACGCCGGCGAATCGTTCGACGACCGCCGCGTCGCGGGCCTCGAAGTCCCGAAATTCGCCAAAACTTCGGTCGCCTCGATCACCTGGATCGACACCCCCGTTCCGCATTCGAACGCCAACGCCTACGGCGAGCTCGAGGGAACCGTGCACGAGCTCGGGCTGCCCGAAGTGCTCGAATTCCACCTCTGGGCGTACCCCCATTATCGCGCTTTCATCGAAAGCTCGATCGACCTGAACGCGCGACTTGCTCCCGGGGGAGGAGAATCGGGCACCGCACTGATCGAAGAAGCCTGCGCCGCCGCGGACGCTTGGGTCCGGTCGCTCGCGATTCCGCCCGCGGTCGCGGACGCCGCCTATAAAGCGGCCCTCGTGCCGTGGCTTCGCTTCCGCACGGAAGCGCTTAAAAAAATGGGCCGGCGGCCGCTCGGCGCCGTCCAAAATTGATCCGCGATTTTAGCTCGAATGGGGATTTAGAGGAACTCCGTCTACCAGCTCGAAGACGAACCGCCGCCCCCGAAACTCCCGCCGCCGCCGCTAAAACCACCACCACCGCCGAAGCCACCCCCCCCGAAACCGCCTCCGCCCCAGCCGCCGAAGCCGCCCCCAAAAGCCGAACCCCGTCCGCTGAAGAGGATCTTCGAGATCCCGAAGGCGACGAGTCCCGCGATTAGGCCGCCCCCACCGCCGTAAAGGAGACTACTCCCCATGAACGCACCGATTCCGCCGCCCAGGAAAATCGCGCCGAAAATATTCCGGAATGCGCCCATGAGGAATAAGACGAGGATAAGTTCGACCACTCGGCCGGAAGGAAACGCGCTTCGTCGGCCTAAGGGGCGGGCCGCGGAATCGCTCGGAGATGAATCGCCGTTCACCGTTCCGCCCGCGATCCCGATCATCGCGCGCACACCGGCGACGATCCCGTCGGATATCCGGTTTTGCCGAATTTCCGGTTTCACGATCTCTTCGAGAATGCGCGACGCCGTGACGTCGGGCAGGTCCCCTTCGAGGCCGTACCCGACCTCGATTCGCATCTTCCGTTCGTTCGGAGCGATGATGAAAATCGCGCCGCGATCCTGATTCGTTTTTTCTTTCGAACCGATCTTCCATGCTTCCGCGAGCCGGATGCCGTAATCTTCGATCGGCAAACCCTGGAGCGAACTGGCGACGAGGACGGCGATCTGACCCTTGCCGGAGCTCGAAAGCGCCCGCAGCTCCGCATCGAGCGCGGCGTACTGACTCTGCGAGATCGCGCCGACCTGATCCACGATCGGTCCGGTAAGCGCGGGGGCGTGAAACTCGTCGGCCGCGAGGGAAACGCCCCCGAAAACCGTCGCTAGGCCGAGCAATAAGGAAACCGCGGGAGCGCGAAATGTCCTCATCAGTCCTCCGTCCGAAGTTCGTCGGAAAGTTCGTTTTCGTGGGTCCCGTTCGCCGGAAAATGGCGACCGAGGAGGGTGCCGATCGACTCGATCGTCGCGATCAGGCCCTGAACCGCCTCGCCCCGGGCCGCCGCTTCCGAAAAGCGAGCGGTAACCGAATGCCAGACGTCCGGACCTTCCTTCTCCGCCACGACGGACTGAATCCCCGAATCCGCGATGATTTCGATCCGCCGCTCGAGGAGAGCGACCATCACGAGGATTCCGATCTTCT
The DNA here is from genome assembly GCA_043785205.1 of Bdellovibrionales bacterium. GTDB lineage: Bacteria > Bdellovibrionota > UBA1018 > UBA1018 > UBA1018 > JACMQW01. Next base: position 3,427 of record JAYVXM010000369.1, on the reverse strand, counting down.
CGTGCGTATTTCCGCAGCCTTGGTGCGTGAACTCGGAGAGCGCTCGCCGGTGCACGACGGCGGCGGTATGCGCCTGCCCGAGGAAAATCCGGGCGACCGCGGGGACCATTCCGACGACCGTGCCGACGAGAACTCCGAGGGTCACGAGCACGGTCACTTCGTGGGCGTCGAGGGGCCAAGTCCGAAAATGGCTCCAGGCCTCGCCGCCGACGAGCGCGAAAACGAAACCGAAAAGGCCGGTTTTGTACTTCACCCACCCGTATTCGCCCGCGTCCGCGACGACGAGCGGAACGAGCTCGCCTCGGGTGACCTTCTCGAATTTTTCCACCGCTTCGCGAACGGAAGCGAAATCGCTCGGTTTTAGGCGCGCCATCGGTCGCCCTTAAAACTGAACTTTGGGCGCTTGATCGGCGCCGGCGGAAGCCTCGAAAGTCGCCTTCGGCTCCGCGTGCAATAGGAACTTAGCCGTTAAATTCGTCGGGAAAAACCGGACTTCCTTATTATATTCGGCGACGGTGTCGATGTAGCGCTTCCGGGCGACGGCGATGCGATTCTCCGTTCCCTCGAGCTGGGCCGAAAGCGCCAGGAAGTTCGAGTTCGCCTTCAGGTCCGGATAGGCCTCCTTGAGGACGACGAGCTTCGAGAGCGCCTGGGTCAGCTGGCCTTGGGCGTCTTGGAAGCGTTTGAAGGCGGCCGGATCCTGAAGCTTACTCGCGTCGATGGTCACGCCCATCGCTTTCGAGCGGGCGTTGATGACGGCTTCGAGCGTGCCCTGCTCGTGCTTCGCGTAGCCCTTCACGGTCTCGACGAGATTCGGCACGAGGTCCATCCGGCGTTGATATTGGTTCTGAACTTCCGCCCAGGTCCCCTTCACCTGCTCGTCGAGCCCCTGAATCGAGTTATAACCGCATCCCGAGAATCCCGCGCTCGCGCCGAGGAGAATCGCCCACATCTTGATCGATCGTATTTTCATTTTCATCTTCGTTTCCTTCGTTTCAAACCGTTCACTGCTAAAGATCGGCCCAGGTCGCGCCGGTTTCGACGTTCACCCGCAGCGGAATATCGAGTTTCAAAACCCCGTCGAAGGCGTGTTCCATCGCGTGCACGACGAGAGCTTTCACCCGTTCGACTTCAGCCTTCGGCGCGTCCAGCACGAACTCGTCGTGGACCTGGATGATCAGCTTCGACTCGAATTTTCCCCGAGTGAGCTCGTCGTCGATCCGAATCATGGCGAGCTTCATCAGATCCGCGGCGGTTCCCTGAATCGGCGTATTCATCGCCATCCGTTCGGCGCCCGCCCGGATCGCCGGGTTTTTCGCGTTGATATCGCGGAGCTCGCGCTTTCGTCCGAGCAGCGTCGCGGTTTCCCCGCGCTCCTTCGCGCCGAGGATCAGCCCGTCGAGGAACGACTTCACTCCGGAGTAACGCTCGAAGTACTTCGCGATGATTTCCTTCGCTTCGGCCCGAGAGATCTCGAGCTCCGCGGCGAGCGCGAATGCGCTCTTCCCGTACATCAACCCGAAGTTGATCGCCTTCGCCGCCGATCGCTGGGCGTCGGTCACCGCTTCCGGTTTCACGTCGAAAATCTGGGCGGCCGTTCGCCGATGGACGTCTTCGTCCTTCTGAAAACTCGCGATGAGGTCCCGATCGCCGCTCATCTGGGCGAGGATCCGCAGTTCGATCTGAGAGTAGTCGGCCGAGATGAGCACGTTTCCGGGCGAAGGGATGAACGCGCGGCGGATCTTCTGGCCGCGCTCCGTCCGAACCGGGATATTCTGGAGATTCGGATCCGAGCTCGAAAGGCGGCCCGTCGCCGCGACCGTCTGGTGGAAACCCGCGTGAATTTTTCCGGTCTTCGCGTCCCGCATTGTCGGGAGCGGCTCGACGTAGGTTCCCATGAGCTTCGCGATCTCGCGGTGCTGGAGGATCAGCCGCGGAACTTCGTGGAGCGGGGCGAGCGCCTGCAAAACCGAAGCGTCGGTGGAAAATCCCGTCTTCGTCTTTCCCTGCGGCGGGAGTTTGAGTTCGTTGAAAAGGAGATCGCCGAGCTGTTTCGGGCTATTCAGGTTCAGCGGGCCCTTGGCGAACTTCTGGATCTGGATGTCGACGGCGTCGATGTCGGTCTTGAAGTCGACGGCGATCTTCTTCAGCCAATCGACGTCGATCGAAACGCCGGCCCGCTCCATCTTTCCGATGATCTGCACGAGCGGGAGATCGACCTCGGCGAAGATCCGCATTAGGCCGGCGGCCTGGATCTTCGGTTGCATCTCCTTCCAGAGATTCAGCGAAACCCACGCGTCTTCCGCGGAATACCGGGTCGCGACGTCGATCGGGATCAGGTCGAACGGGACCTGGTCCTTTCCCTTTCCGCAAACCTGCTCGTAGGTCAGCGTCTGGTAGCCGAGGCGTTTTCCGGCGACGGTCTCGAGGTTATGGCGCCCTTCCGGGTCGAGGACGTAGTCGGCGACCATCGTATCCGCGCCGATCCCGTCCGCGAGAATCCCCAACTCGGCCAGCACCGAGAAATCGTATTTCAGATTATGCCCGACCTTTTTCCGCTTCGGGTCCATCAAGATCGGCCGGAGCTTATCGAGGACGAATTTTTCGGGGAGCTGTTCGATGTTCGAACCGCGGTGGCCGACGGGAATATAGTATCCCTTCGCCGGCGTCGGAGCGATCGCGATCCCGACGAGATGGGCTTCCCTCGGATTCAGCGAAGTCGTTTCGAGGTCGAAACCGAACTCGTCCGTCTTCGCGAGTTCGTCGAGGAGGTGGATCAATTGTTTCTCGGTCAACACCGATTGAAACGTCTCTCCCGTCGCGACGAGCGTCGGTCCCGGGGTGGTTCTCGCATGGACTGGATTCGGAATTCCCTCCATCGGCTCGGAGGTGCCACCCATGGTATTGGACGGCGCCTGCACGGAGGTGCCGCTCGCGGCACTGGACGGAGTGGCATCGCTGAAATCGATTTCGGAGTCCGTATTGCCGGCCGAAGCCGGCGCTGCCGCCGGAGTATTGCCGGTTGCTGATGATTTCCCCCACTTATCGCGGAGGGAACGTAAATCCAGCTCCTCGAGCAAAGCGAGACACTCGGGGCCCACGGAAACGACGCCGTCGACGAAAGGAACGAGCATCGCGTGGAGGTCGGCCTTCATCTCCTTCACGTCGATCAGGGTCGCCAATTCTTGTGAAAGATAAGCGTCCTTTTCGTTCGCGGCGATGGTCTCGCCTTTCTTGCCCTTGATCTTGCCGGCCTTCGCGGCCTTCACGACTCCGTCGAGCGTTCCGAATTCCTTGAGGAGATCGACCGCGCCTTTCGGTCCGATGGAGGGCACGCCGGGGATGTTGTCGGAGGAGTCCCCAACGAGGGCGAGGTAGTCGCGAACTTGATCGGGCCGAACGCCGAATTTTTCCACGACTTCGGCAG
>JAYVXM010000368.1:0-1523 GCA_043785205.1 Bdellovibrionales bacterium | reverse complement strand
ATGTAGATCGGACCGTTTACATACTCCAGATTCGGATAACTCACCGATTCGACATTCGCGTTACTCACGATGTAGAGCGGACCGTTGTAGACTTTAGCCGAGTCGCGAACGACCGTGCCGTCGCCGGCCCGGGCCGGAAGCGAGGTGAAGAGACCGACGAGGGCGAAGAGAAGGAGGGCGTTTTTCATGGGATTCTCCGGATTGACGATTCGAGATTCGACTCTACTACCCCGTGTCCACGCAATTGGAAAAGCAATGGACTACAGAAAATTCCTCCCGGACCCGATCGACGTCAGGGACGCGGTGCCGCGAGTCCGGCTTCTCGGTCCACCGTGTCTAAAAACGAAGCGAAAGCTTCCGAGCGCGTCGTCAGGGATGGGAGTTCGATGAACTCTTCCGCCGTATGCATGTGGTCTCCCGTCGGCCCGAGACCATCGAGAATAATCGCATCCTCGCCCCCGAACTCGTTCGCATCGCCGGTCCCGCCGGTCGCGAGCGCTTCCGGCCGCCGGCCTTCCACCTTCGCGATCGCCGCGAGGTACTTCTCGAGATACGGTCGACTCGCCGGCGTCGCCTCGAGCGGCGGACTGTCGTCGACGATCCGGTATTCGATCCGGCTCGCCTGGCCGCCGTTCGCGGCGCGGACTTCCGGCTTGGCGAGGATTTCGGCGATCGCGGCGTGCATCCGGTCCCGGCTCGCGAGCGACATGAAACGCGTGTCGATTTTCGCGCTCGCGGTTCCGCATACGACGTTGAATTTATCTTGGCCGCCCTCGAAGTGCCCGATACTCGTCGTTACGTCCCGTGCGTAATCGGTCAGCGCGGAGATCTTCGCGACCTTCCGACTCAATTCGAGGCAGGCGTTCACGCCGTCGCGGTGGTCCTTCCCGGAATGGGCCTCCTTTCCGATCACCCGAATCTCGTACCAGCGATTCCCCTTTCGGGCCTTCACGATGCTCCCGTCGATCCGTCCCGGCTCGAACGAAAGGACCATCCACGTGCGCTTCGCTCGGTCCCGGAAGAACGGGATAAACGGCGTCGACCCCGTCTCCTCGGCGGGCGAGACGAGGACCTCCAGCGAGCGCCCCGGCTTCGGGTGGAGCTTGAGATACCGAGTCAGTCCGTCGAGGGCGACCACGATCCCGCCCTTATCGTCGATCACTCCCGGACCACGCGCCGTCTTTCCGTCGGCCGAACGCGTGTACACGAGAAAACCCGAGGACGTTTCGAAGACCGTGTCGGCGTGCATGAGGAGCGTGATCGTTTCGGGGCGCGCGCCGTCGAGACGAGCGACGAGCATTTTTCCCGTCACGCCCTGGCCGGCCCCGGGTTCCGCGAACGACGTCGCGAAACCGAGTTCGGCGAGCCGCCTCGCGACCCGCTCCTGAATCGCGTTCACGCCCGCGCGATTCGCGGTTCCGGAGTTCGTCTCGACCAGCTCCTTCAGCATCGCCTCCGGATTCCAGATCCCTGGAGCATGGGCGCAGCCGGCGAGGAAGAACGGGACGAGGAGACCGATTCGG
>JAYVXM010000367.1:0-1526 GCA_043785205.1 Bdellovibrionales bacterium | reverse complement strand
CGGATCGTCTGGCCGCTCTCCGCGAAGGACGGCATGAAGATGCGGGTCGAGGGACTGCGAGCGGCCTGCCACGCCGCGGGCGCGAAACCCGATCTCGTCTTCGTGATTCGTCCCGGAAATCCGGCGAGCGCGGGCGCCACGCGGGCGGAATGGGAAGAGCTGATCGGCTACTGCGCGGTCACCGGCATTCGGCTCGTGAACGACGGCGCTTACGCGACCCTGACCGACGGGAAATCGCACGTCTCGCTCGCGTCCGTGGCGAAGGATCATCCTGAGCTCGAGTGGGCCGAGCTCTATTCGATGTCGAAATCGTTTTCCGATCCGGGCCAGCGGCTCGGCGTCCTCGTCGGATCGAAGGATTTCGTCGAGGACTTCATCCTCATCAAGGGGAATACCGACTCCGGTCCGGTTCCGACCGGCATGGCGGCATACGGCGAGCTCTTTCGCGACGTCGAGAAATCGCGACGCCTCCTCGCCGATACTTACGCGGTCTATCGGCGACGGCTCGACGTGCTCGTGCCGAAACTGAAAGCGATCGGCCTACGGCCGGCCTGCGAAACGACGTCTGGATTTTTCACCCTTTGGCTCACCCCCGACGAGGCGTTCGGAATCGACCTCGTGAAGGAAGCCACCGCGCGCGGGATACCGCGGGCCGAGCTCTATAACCGGCTCGTGATCGAGCGGACCGGAATCGTCGGCGTCCACTTCACCGGTCCGAAGCTCGCGTCCGGCGAGACCGAGTCGTTCATCCGCTACGCGGTTTGTACCGACGTGACCGCGCCGGAGTTCGTCCGGCGGTTCGACGCCGCGATCGCGACGATCGAGCCGAAGTACCGAGGATAGTCGTCGAAAGGGCTCGGGTCACCCCTTTAGCACTTCGAGCATCCGAAATTACACGATCGACTGAAATCCCCTCCGAATGGCATAGGTCCCAGACCGGTTAGTCACTCGACCGGATAGAACGGCCGACGACAGATCTTGTCCGCTTCGAGGAGCTTCAGCACGCATTCGAGCTGTTCTCCGACATTTTTCCCGCGGCATCCGTATTCGCGTGGGGAGCCCATCGGATCTTCGCCGTCGATCTGGAAGAACGCGCCGTAAGTCGTATTTGCGCCTTTCGCGCCTAACACATACTGCGACACGCACGGGTGCTTTTCGCGTCCACATGCAATCCCGTCCCCCGGGCTCGCGCAGTCGCACGCATTTTTCGCACACTGGATGATGCCGGACATGTTTATCGAGCCTTCGCCAACGATCTCGACCGGCGCGCAGCCCGGCACTTCGCGGACGGTCGAAACGACAAAGCGGACGCGCGACGGAAACCTACGACCCCGGCAAAGCGGAAGCGAAAGATCGATGCCCGCGCCCGGCCGATTGTCAAAGCTCTCATTCAGCCAATAGTCCCGATAAAACTCCGTAAAAAACGAATGCGGAACGGGCGAAGGCGGCGGATAGATTTTCGTCTCGGACCTCGGATGCGTAGGCGCATCCCCGACCGGAGCAATTCTCGATGGGACAGGGGTTGG
>JAYVXM010000366.1:0-1530 GCA_043785205.1 Bdellovibrionales bacterium | reverse complement strand
GCCGCGACGGCGACTCGACGCGTTTCGTAGTGGCGATATTCCGACGAAACGAAATTCTTCCAGGTGAAGGTCGGCTGAGGATCGTTTACGACTTGGTTCGCGGTCGGGCTGAGGATTTCCGGTGAGTCGGTCGTGGTCGTCCGCGATCCGATGAACCATCCGTGCATCGTTTCGCCGCCGCGGAGCTTCAGATCGAAGAGGTAGAGCCCGTCGCCTACCGGATCATGCTGGTTCGCGCTCGCGGCCCAGAGGTTTTTCTCGTTGTTCGGCTCGTCGGCGTAATAGTATTCGCCGATGCCCGCGAGTTTATCGACGAGGATCTGATTCGGATAGCGAACAACCCGGATCTGCTCGATCTCGGCCGACGAGGCGTAGTTCAGGCTGATCGCGAAACGATGCTTGATCAGACCGGTGGTCGCGTTCAGCCGCTTCTTGAACGAGGCGCCCATCCAGGTGACCTCCTTCGGCAATTTCCAGTCCGGACTGACGGCTCCGTTTCCGCGGAGCTCGTAGGCGGTATCGAAAAGCGAAAGGAGATCGCGGCGAATGCCCGCGTCGTTCGGATACTTCAGGAGGGCGGCTTTGATTTCGAGGGCCATCGGATCGAATTTTCCATGGTAGAAGAGTTCGTGCGCGGCCTGGACTTCGCTCGGAAATCCGGGATCGACGAAATATCGGTTCGGAGCTGCCGCGAGCGCGGGCACGGAGGCGAGGAGCGAGAGGATCGGAAGGAGGGACTGGGAGACGTTTTTCATAATGGATTACCTTTCTGCCCTTAAGATCGCCCTGAACGCCCGACCGAGTGTCAGGGTGGGGTAAACTTTTCGTGAAATCTCGCTAGCTCTTCAATCGGTATCCCACGCCGCGAATCGTCTCGAATCGTTCCTCGCCGAACTTCTGCCGGAGCTGGACGAGGTGGGTGTCGACGGTTCGGGTCGTCGGGAACTGGTTATAGCCCCAGACCTGATTCAGGAGTTCCTCGCGCGAGAAGACGCGATCGGGGTGTTCGAGGAAGAGCTTCAGGAGCTCGAATTCCATTTTCGTGAGCTCGACCGGTGCGCCGCCGACGGACGCTTCGCGGCGCTCGAGATCGACGCGAATTCCGCCGACTTCGAGTCGTGTGCGCGGCGGGGTTGGTGCGTCCGGCGCTCGGAGTTGGACGCGGATCCGTGCGACGAGCTCGCGGGGATCGAACGGTTTCGGAAGGTAGTCGTTCGCGCCCATCTCGAGACCGAGCACTCGGTCCACCACCTCCGACCGGGCGGTGAGGAGGATCACGGGCAGCGTCGCCCCTTCGCCGCGAAGGCGGCGTAGGAAATCGATTCCCTGACCGTCGGGGAGCATCCAGTCGAGGAGGAGGAGATCGAGTTCGCCGGCGGCCGCGCGAAATTCGCGATCGGCGTCCGCGAGGGTGCGCGCCCGAAGAATCGTGAACCCTTCGTCCCGAAGGCGCTTTTCGAGGCCGTCTCCGAGGCTCGGATCGTCCTCGACGAGAAGAATTTTCGCGCTCATCGTTTCCCCTCTCCCAGC
>JAYVXM010000365.1:0-5280 GCA_043785205.1 Bdellovibrionales bacterium | reverse complement strand
GAGCGCTCACGCAAAACCCCTCGCAGGACTTCTCGAGCTTCGTCATCACGTCGACCGCGATCGCGATCCCGCGCTTAACGGCTTCGTCCGGGTTGTCTCCCGCGCGTTCCATCTCCTCGAGGACGCGTTTCGGAACGGAGACGCCGGGGACTTCGTTCGCCATGAATTCGGCGTTCCGGAGCGAGATGAGCGGCCAGATCCCGACGACGTGGGGGACGTAGTCCTTTCCGAGCGAGTCGCGCCAGCGGAGGAAGCTCTCGGCGTCGAAGATCGGCTGGGTGAAGGCGTAGTCGGCGCCGCTTTCGACTTTGTAGCGAAAGCGTTTCGTTTCGACTTCGAGATTAATCGCGGTCGGGTTCGCGGCGACGCCGATTCCGAAGCCGGTCCGGGACCCGAGGGCTTCGCCCTGGGTCGTGACCCCGCGGTTCAGGCAGTCGACGAGGTAGGTGAGGCCGATCGAGTCGATGTCGTAGACGGCGGAGGCGTCGCGGTTATTCCCGAGTTTCGGCGGATCGCCGGTGACGATGAGGACGTCGCCGAGGCCGTTTACGGCCGCGCCGAGGAGATCCGATTGAAGCGCGATGAGGTTTCGGTCCCGGGTGGTGAAGTGGGGGATCGGGCGGATCTTTCCTTCGGTCACGCGCTGGACGAGCGTCGCGAGGTGGAGCGAACCGATTCGGGTCATCGCGCGCGCGCCGTCGGGGATGTTTACGTGCCGGATTCCGGCGTCGGCGAGGAGTTTTACGTGCTCGAAGAATTTCGCGGTGTCGGTCCCTTTCGGCGGGATGAGCTCGACGGTGATGACGGGTTCGCCCCGGGCGAGCGTCTGGCCGATCGACGAGGCGACGCGTTCTTTCAGAGGAAGTCGCGCGACTTCGCTCGTGCCGTTTTCACCGCGGGCGGAAGCCGGCGCGGAGACGCGGGCGGTCGCGGCGGCTTGGACGTTCGCCATCTTCAGCGCGTTCGCCATCGCGGCGATATGGTCGGGCCCGGTTCCGCAGCAGCCGCCGACGCCGGTCGCGCCGGCCTCGACGAAACGCTTCGCGTACTTCGCCATGTAGTCGGGCGAAGTCATGTAGAAATAGCGGCCGTTCAGGTGCCGAGGCGTGCCGGCGTTCGGCTGGACGATGATCGGTTTCACCGTGAGCGGACGAAGGACCTTCAGCGTCGCGTAGACGTCGGCGGGACCTTCCGAGCAATTCAATCCGAGCGCCTCGACGTCGGCGCGCCTTCCGATCCGCTCGGCGAATTTCGCGATCAGGTCCTTTTGGGAGGACTTCACGGAGATCGAGGCGAGGATCGGTCGTTTCGAATCGACGCTCCGGACGCCATCGATCGCGGCTTCGAGTTCGGAAAGGTTCGTGAACGTTTCGAAGACGTAGGCGTCGTAGGAATGGAAGTCGGGGGAGCGGTCGGCGTTTTCGATCGCGAGCGCGGCGACGTGCGCGTACTCGGCGCGCGTTTCGTCGAGGCCGAAGGAGCCGAGCGGTTCGACGAGGACGCCCAGCGGCCCCATTGAGAAGGCGAGTCTCGGCGCGGCGGCGGAGTCGCTGCGGGACTCCTTCACGGCGAGGAATTCCCGGCGAGCGTCATTCGCGACCCTAAGGGCGGATTCGACGATCGACGGAAGTTTCGCATCGAGGTCGAATTCCTTCAGCTGCACGCGGGAGGCGGCGAAAGTGTTCAGGGTGAGGAAGCCCGCGCCGGCGTCGAGGTAGTCGCGGTGGACGGATTTCACGTCGGACGGCGCGGAGAGATTCAGCTCCTCGAAGGGGCGATTGATGTAGAAGCCGCGCTCGTAAAGCTCGGTCCCGAGACCGCCGTCGAAGAGAGTGCCGGCGGTGAAGCCCCGGAAAGGACCGGAAAAACCCATTTAGAGGTTGTAACGGAATTCGGGGTTGGGCGCCATTATGATGCAGCGCGCGGAATTAGCGCGCTTTTTTGATCCGCTTGGCGAGGGCGCCGCTTCGATTCACCAGAGCTAGAAGTTCATTCATCGGGTCGAGCTTCTCTTTTCCGAGTTTGAACTCGGCGGCGGCTTGCTGAAGGACTTCGTTGATCAAGCTTTGATATTTCGTCCCCCGAGCTTCGGCTTCGTGGCGGTAGGCCATAAGCACGTCGAGCGGAATTTTGATCGAAATGTGAGCGCGGGCGTAGAGGGGAGAGAATTCGTCGGGGTCGAGCTCCCGGGTCCCAAACTTCACGTGTTTATTTCGATCCATGATCTCTTTACGGGTCAGTCGGGGTAATTTTGCCATGAAAGTATTCCCATTCTTGAATGAACTCCTCCCTGAAAAACCCAATGACCTCGATAATATCCGTCAATGTCGATTGGCTTAAAGGGATCTGAGTTTCAAAAGTTTTAAGTTCGAGCAATGAAACTCGAAAATCCAGTCCTTCGGGTCCAATCACGTGAACGTGTGGCGGGCCATGGTCCCGCGAGTGGATGCAAAAACGCAAATTCTTCCACCTCAGGACCGTCCCCATAAGTATATACCAAAGTATGTATTTATACAAGCGCCGCCGACGCCTGAAAAATGGACTCACCGTCCGGTTCGCCACCCCGGGCAGAGTTCCGGTAGTCATTTTATCGAGGTTTGGTGCTCTACTCAGGGAGAGGGGAGCAAAGGAGCGGCCAGGTCCGACGCGCCATTAACTGGCCTGGAGTTCGATCCGCTTCGGCGTCGAATCAACGCCGAGGAGTTCTGAAAAATGGCCGAGGACCTTGAGGCCAAGTTCTTCAGCGGTTAATGAGCGGAGCGCGATTTCGTTCACGGGGAGGAGGCGGGTTTTCTCGGCTTTTTCCCAAGCTTGGATCGCCCCGTGGGTGAGGCGGAGTTTTGCGGCGAACTCTTGGATCGTCAGATCAAGGGCGCCCCGGATAAATTTAACTTCCAGACCCCGAATCGGAACGCGATGAGTAACCAGCGCGCGGAGCGCAAGTCGCTCCAGAATCACTTCCCGAATCTCGATAATCGGACCCCATTCGGATTCGCGCATCGGGACGTCCTTGAAGGTGATGTAGTCGAGTCCTCCGACTCCGACGAGGTCTTCTTTCCAGCGTTTCATAGCTAAACTTTTCCTAAAATAGCGTGATGATCAGCAATTCGAACTCGTACACCGCCACCGCGGTCAGGGGCTCGCCGTGGTAATCGAACCCAAAGATACGGAATTTTCGCGGATCGTTTTCTTCGTAAATGATCGCTCCCGTTTTACCCAGCGAGCGAAGATCTCTTGGCCTCACTGCTCGCTCTTGAGCACGGACCCGCGCATGGCGGGTTAGAATATATTTTCCCTCTTCCAGGAACCCAAGAATCAGAGCTGAGTCGGGTTTCATCCCGATCGCCTGATTCCAATTTTAGGCTAAAACTCTAGTTATAACAATATATTAAATTAATAATATTATATTATTATTGTGAGCGACGAGATTGCCCTAACTTCACTAAAGGAATCGCCGGTAGTCGACCCCGAGCGCATTTCCAATTTTTAGCGCCAGGTTTCTTCCCATCGGGCGAATCCCTTTTTCGAGTTTCGAGAGGTCGCCTTGGGTCACTCCGATCTTTTCGGCCATCGCTTTCTGGGTAAGGCCCAATCGTAGGCGAACCCCTCGAAGGGCGATTCCGGGTGTTTTTTCCGGATCCGCGAGCGCCGGGAATAATTCGGTCGCGGTCACGTAATCCTCTTTCGCCACGGAAATGGACTCGAGGTAGTCGCTCAAGGCCCGGGCGGTTTCTTTCGAGACGAGGTACAGGCGCCGGGATTTACCTTCAGTGACTTCGACTTTAATACGGGGCTTTTTCGCGGCTGCCGGCATAGGTCCGGTTCTTATAATATGGCATTTTCGCTATATTATCCACCCTGAAGGTAGACTCGGCTTTCGCAAACGTCGGGCCAGACTAGGGTGAACCGCACTCCCGAACCGAACCCGCCCGAAAAACCCGAAGTCCATCGGCCCGAATTCCGGTAAGAACCCATCCCGTCCCGACCGAATCGGTAGTCACGGCCAAGAGGATCTGAGAACCCGACGCCTCCGGCGTCTCGGTCGCCGGGCCCGAGTGCGGATCCCAATCGGTATTCCAGCTCCCGATCGCGAGCGCGTACCAGATCTCGGCGACGCTGGTCGAAATGGCGATTCGTTTGATCGAAGGGTCGCGGCAAGCGACGCGCGCGGATTTCAGCACGAGCCGTATCGGATTCTTATACTCAGTTCCCTGCATCGAATACGGGTTCGCGGCGAGATAGATCGCGAAGCCGGCCGCGACGACGAGGAGTCCGGTTTCGGTTTTCGCGCGATATTTCTCCCACGCGATCGGGACGCCCGTCGCGGCGACGAGCGCGGCGAAAGGGTAGGTCGCCGCGTGGTACTGCTCGAGGAACGAGGCGACGAGACAGAAGCCGCCGATGAAGGCGAGGGCCGTGAGCGCGATCGCGGATTCTTCGCGTCGCGTTTCGTCCCGGAAGTTGCGAAGGGCTTTCCAAGCGCCGACCACGAAGAAAGGCAGCCAGGGCCAATATACTTTCGCGAGGTTGATCAGCGGCGCGAGGTGGTCGATGAACGGATGGGGTCCGATTCGGTCGGCGACATGCTCGGAGTAGTAGTGGGCGAGGTAGTTCGGGGCGCCGCCGATCGCGAACCAGAGGGCGAGCGGAGCGACGAGGCCGAGGAGGAAGAGGAGCGCGCGTCCGCGGCCGTGACCGGTGCGTACGATGTCGGCGCCGAAGACGAGGAGGATCACCGCGAGCGGCGCGAAGGCGAAGAGGCCTTTACTGAGGAACGCGGCGGCGAGGAGGAGTCCGGAAAGAATCGAGAGCCACCAGCTTCGCTTCGAATCTTTTCGTGCGACGCACGCGAGGAAGACCGCCCAGAGCGAGAAGGTCGCGAGAAACGGATCGAGCATGAAGCCCTTCGAGTACTTCGCGAAACGCGTGCTCGTCAGGAGAATCAGGGTCGCGAGAAACGCGAAACTCTCGCCGCGGATTCGGCGGCCCCAGAGGTAGACGCCGAGGGCGCAGATGCCGGACAGGATCGCGGGCAGAAGTTTGAGAACCCAGTCCTCGGTCGAGCCGACGAGTTTCATCGTCGCGGCCATCATCCAAAGGCCAAGCGGAGGGTGTTGGAAAAAATTTGGGTAAGCCTGAGTCACGTAATGGGGAGTGGCCCAGTCTCCGGTATCGACCATGTGTTTCGCGAGTGTACCATAGGTCATCGAGTCCATTCCGGGGCGGTAGGACGGAAGGTCGGACCAGAAAATTAAGAAATAGATCAGCGCAAGAATCGCA
>JAYVXM010000364.1:0-1533 GCA_043785205.1 Bdellovibrionales bacterium | reverse complement strand
CCCGAGGCCCAGGTCCCCATCACGTCGTAGGCGGGGAGGTTCGTCGCCACTCGGAAGTTTTCTCGACCTTTCTGTTGGAGACCGCACGCGAGGGGGAGGATCGCGGTCGCGGTCTTGATTCCGGCGATCGGAGTCGCCCGCAGGTGCGGGAAGGACTCGAGCCGGACCCCCGTGAAAACCTCGACGAGCCCTTCGCAGAAGCGATTGAGATTCTTATCTTCCGCGTAGGTATGGAGATCGTAATCGGGCTTGGCCGCGTAGCGGGCTTTGAGCTCGAGGACTTCCGCGGGCGGGATGAGGTCGGGATTCCCGAGTGAAAGATTCAAGGCCTTCCCGTCGGGCTGGCCTTTGCGCTTCTCCTCGTATTCGCCGAGGAGAATATAGATGAGCTGGAAAAGATTGATTCCGGACGCGGGGATTTTTCTCATGTCGAAAGTAGGCACGCTCGCGGATGGGAGGGCTCCGCCCGACCGTAGCGGGCGCGCTGTTCTAGCGGCGCTTTTTTCCGGACTTCGACCGGGAGGCCGGAGCCGGCGCGGCAGCGGGCGCGGAGTGCCGCGACTTCATCGCGGCATCCATCTTTTCGAGCGCGTCCTTTTGCTCGAGCACCGTGGTGCTGACCTGGGAGACGAGCGTCTTCATCGTATTGTGCTCGTCGTTCAGGGTTCGCATATTATCGGCGATCTCGCGAAGCTGCTTCGTATTATCGTTCGACTTCTTTTCCAACTCCGCCATTTTCTGATTCACGGCGTCCATGTCGGGACAGCCGGGAAGCGTGAAGGCCATCGTGAAGAACGCGGCGACGAGGAGGGCGAGCGTGCGAGTAGTGTTCATACGATCAGTGTAGACCCCTCCGCGTTAAAAACAAGACCCCTAGAACATGAATTTCTTGTTCGCGACGTTCGTAATGACCGCGACCCCGAGGGTCGCGGTGATCAGGGCGGACCCTCCGTAACTCAGAAACGGAAGCGGAACCCCGACGATCGGGAGGATTCCCATGACCATCCCCATGTTCACGAAGATGTGCCAAAAGTAGATGGAAAGCAGCCCGACGACGAGCAGGAGCGCGAATTTATCGTGGGATTGGAAGGCGACCTGGAGGCCGTTCATCAGGAAGATGAGGTAGAGAAAGAGGAGGATCACGCAACCCGCGAAGCCATGCTCCTCGCTGAAGACCGAGAAAATGAAGTCGGTATGGTGCTCGGGGAGGAAGTTCAGCTGGGACTGAGTCCCCTTCTTGTAACCCTTGCCGAAAAGCTGGCCGGAACCGACGGCGATCATCGATTGGATCGAGTTATAACCCGATCCCTTCGGGTCGCTCATCGGGTCAATGAAGGTGACCAACCGTTGCTTCTGGTAGGGCTTGAGCGCGAACTTATAGGCCGCGGGCAGGGCGACCGCGAAACAGAGGCTGAGCATGATGAGGGTCTTCGGCTTGATCCGGATGAAAAGCATCATCGTCCCGAAGGTGAGGAGGATGATCATCGCCGTCCCTAAGTCGGGTTGGAGCATGATGAGAAAGGCCGGCACGGC
>JAYVXM010000363.1:0-1534 GCA_043785205.1 Bdellovibrionales bacterium | reverse complement strand
CCTTCTATGAGGTTTCCCAACAGTTCATTCTGAAGGGCGTCGACGGGGTGATTTTCGTCGTCGACAGCCAGGCTGAACGCATGGAGTCGAATTTGGAAAGTTTTGAAATCTTGACTCGGAACCTCGAACGCCAGGGCTACGACCCGAACAAACTCCCACTCGTGTTTCAGTATAATAAGCGGGATTTGTCGAGTGCGTTACCAGTGAAAGAGTTAGAGCAAACCTTCAACCCGAGCCGTAAGCCGTCTTTCGAGGCGGTCGCAAGTCGGGGGGATGGGGTAATGGAGACGCTTCAATCGATCACGCAGTGGGTGATCCGAGAACTTAAAGGGGGAGAAAAACCATGAGAAAAGAAACTCTGAATCGGTTTAAGAAGATGTTCGTGCAGGAAAAACGGAAGCTTCTCTTCAGCGACAAGATCCTACGCGATGAATTCAGCGTGAATTCGGACGACCGATTCGACGAAATCGATCAGGCGACGACCGATGCCGAACAGTCGATGCGGATGCGGCTCTGTAACCGCGAGACTCTCTACCTCAAGAAAGTCGAAGACGCCCTCCTTCGCATCGACGAAGGAACGTTCGGACTCTGCGAGTCCTGCGAAGAAGAGATCGGCCTCAAGCGCCTCGAGGCGCGGCCGACCGCCACCCTCTGCGTGTCCTGCAAAGAGGAACAAGAACGAAAAGAAGTTCACACGGCCGCCGGACTCGCTCATAAGTCGCTTGGCGAATCGTTTTCGAAAAAATACGCTTAAACCGGACAATTTTCTGACGGCGGATTCGCCGGCTGGTTAAATTCTATCCCCTAAAATCGGCGCTTGGATGAGAGAATAGAGAAACCTCTTCTTTCATCCAGGAGACCTTCTTGAACGCCAAGAATAACGTCTACGATCTGATCGTCCGTCCGGGGCGGCCGAATACGGTTCAGGAAATCGTCGATTTCCTGATCGTGAACGCGCTCAAGACGAAGGCCAGCGATATTCATCTCGGTCTCGCCAGCCAAGGATCGCAAGGCGGTCTCGCGTACATGCTCCGTTTCCGCGTTCACGGAAAGCTCCAGGTCGTCCGGACCGAATTCATCGGCACGAACCATAAGGAAATTCTCACCCGTCTGAAAGTACTCGCGGGAATCTCGACGACCGAAATCGGAACGCCCCAAGACGGCATGATCAATATGAACACGCCCGAAGGGACGCTCGTCCTTCGATTGAGTTTCATTCCGAATCCCGAGGGCGACGAAGTCGTCATCCGCGTGCAACGCTCCCAGCGAATCCCGCCGCCCGATCAGCTCGGGATGACGACCGAGATGCTGAAACAGATCCACACGCTCCTTCAGCAAAAATCCGGAATGATCGTCGTGAACGGTCCGGCCGGTAGCGGAAAGACGACCACGATTTATTCGCTGCTTTCCGCGATCGCTTCGGCGGAAAAAAAGATTCTCACCGCCGAGGATCCGATCGAGCTTCGGCTTCCGTTCGTTAGCCACACCGCCGTCGGCCGAAACACGAGTTTCGCCCAGCTCTCGAAAGCCTTCA
>JAYVXM010000362.1:0-1536 GCA_043785205.1 Bdellovibrionales bacterium | reverse complement strand
CTTGAGGGCGTTCAGGGCGTTCACCACGCCGCCGGTGGCCGAAAGCGTCGAGAACGGCACGAGCTTGGGCGGAGTGCCTTCCGCCGGTTGGTTCACTTCGAGGTTTCCGAAGGTCGTGACCGTCGAGGTCAGGATCTTTTTCAGCTCGACCGCGGTCAGCGTCGGTTTCTGAGAAAGAACGAGGGCGGCGACGCCGGCAACTTCCGGAGTGGCCATCGACGTTCCGCTATAGACGGAGTAGGTGCCGTCCGGAGTCGTCGAGTAGATGTCCTTGCCCGGAGCGAAGAGATCGACCGACTTCGGACCGTAGTTCGAGAACGTAGCCGGGAGATTCGCGTCCGCGAATTTCGTCGAGGCGCCGACTTCGATCCAGTTCGCCGCGATCTTGCCGTTCAGCATTTTCGCGGTCGGGAAGTTGTGGGCGGTTTCGAGATTCTTCGCGTCGTTCCCCGCGGCGTGCACGAGGAGGACGTTCTTCGCGGCGGCGTAAGCCACCGCGGCGTCGATGACCCGCTTGCCCGGCGAGAAGTCCTTGCCGAAGCTCATGCTGATGATCCGCGCGCCGTGATCGACGGCGAAACGGATCCCGTTCGCGATGTCCTTATCCCGCTCGTCCCCGTCCGGAACTGCGCGGATCGGCATGATCTGGAGGAAGTTCGACTGGCCGTCGGGGCCGATTCCGTTGTTCCGGAGAGCGCCGATGATGCCCGAGCAGTGGGTGCCGTGATCGGCGCCGAGGCCGCGCACGTCGCCGTTCCCGTAGTACTTCTCGGTCAGATCGTTCGGGTGATCCCCGATGATGGTGCTCGAGTTGAAGTTCAGGTTCAGATAGTAGTTCAGCGTCGACGAGTAATAGTCCACGATGCGCTTCAGAACGCCCGAATCGCGGCCGGTCTTCAGCGTTGCGAGCAGGGTTTCCTTCGCTGCGTCCTGATCCCGAGTCGTCGTCGGAAGCGCGTTCACCGCGTCCACGCTTTCTTCCTTGAGGCCGGCCTTCTTCAGGATATCGAGGGCCGCGAGATATTCCTTTTGAAGCGGACCGAACTTCGCCATCGCGGCGTCGGCTTCGGACTTCTTCGACGCGTACTCGGTTTCGAGCTCGGCGAGGTAGCCCTTGTCCTTCTTCGTCAGGTGACCGCGAAGAACTTTGCTCTTCTTCCGCATGCGCTTCAGTTCGCGGGTGACTTCGAGGTTCGTCGAGCCGACGTTCCGGCCGTCCTTACCGCCGAGAAAGTTCCAGCCGTGAATGTCGCCGACGTAGCCGTCGCCGTCGTTATCCTTGCCGGCCGGTCCGGCCGCTTCTTTTTCGTTCGTCCAGATCATGCCCTTCAGGTCCGGGTGGTCGATGTCGACGCCGCTGTCGAGAACGGCGACGATGATCGGCTTCTCGGGCTTCTTGAGGGTGAGGGTGGCGTAGGCCTTCGCGGTCGAAGTGCCGGGAATTTTATCGTCTTGGAGATCGAGTTGGGACCAGAGGTCCGGCTTCGTCGCGTCGGACTCTAATTTCGTCATCAAGCGGATGCGGGTGCCCTTGGC
>JAYVXM010000361.1:0-1538 GCA_043785205.1 Bdellovibrionales bacterium | reverse complement strand
CGACCTGCTTTCGGCGACGGCCGCGGCGCGGCCCGCGATCCGGTACGTCACAAATCCGAACGGGACCACCGATCGCGTCGCTGGCCTTTCCGATCCGACCGGTCGGATCTTCGGATTGATGCCGCATCCGGAAGCGTTTCAGCGCGCTTCCCAGCATCCGGGTTATTTCCGTGGGGCCGCTTCGATCCCTGAAGATTCCGGCGTCGATCCGCTCGGCGAGGGCGCCGGTCTCGCGCTCTTCCAAAACGCTTACCGCTCGGCCCGGCCGAGTCCGAACTCCTAACGAAGGAAAACCGATGACACTTCTCAAACCGAAACGCGCGCTCCTCTCGGTCTCCGATAAGGAAGGTCTCGTCCCGCTGGCGCGGGCCCTTCGCGCCGAAGGATGCGATCTTTACGCGAGCGGCGGCACAAAGAAAGTCCTCGAGCTCGAGGGCATCGAAGTCCTTCCCGTCGAGTCGATTTCCCGGTCGCCGGAAGCGTTCGCCGGGCGCATGAAGACCCTCTCGTTTCCGGTTTTCGGCGGGATCCTCGCCCGCCGCGGCGACCCCGCCGACGAAGCGGATCGGGCGAAGCTCGGCATTCCGCTCATCGACGTCGTCGTGGTGAATTTTTATCCCTTCGAGCGGACGGTCGTCTCGCGCGGGAAGACCGCGACCGAATCCGAACTCATCGAGCTGATCGACATCGGGGGGCCGGCGCTCGTTCGCGCCGCCGCGAAGAACTCCGAGCACGTCCTTGTCCTCTCTGACCCTTGCCTTTACCCCGCCGCGATCCGCGACCTCGAAACCGGGCGCGGCATTTCCGCCGAGACCCGGAAGCGCGCGGCTTCCCGGGCCTGGAGCGACATTTCTCGGTACGACCTCGCGATCGACAACCGCTTCGGGGCCGACGCGCGCGCCACGACGGGGCGCCTCGAACTTCGTTACGGCGAGAATCCGCACCAGACGGCCCGGTTCGCGTTCGACCCGAATTCGCCGATCGCCTGGGACGCGCCGTGTACGGACTCTTCGCTCTCCTACAATAACATCCTCGATTTCTCGGCCGGTTTCCGACTCCTCTCCGACCTCGCGAACTGGAAGCGCGACGCCGCCCATGCGGTCATCATCAAGCACCAGAATCCGTGCGGGGTCGCCACGGACGTCGACGGACGGATCGACGCCGCGCTCGAGATGGCCTGGGCCTGCGACCCGACCTCCGCGTTCGGTGGCATGGTCCTCCTTTCGAAGCCCCTCGATACGGGCACCGCCCAGTTCCTCGAGCCGCGCTTCATCGAGGGAATCGCCGCGCCGGAATTGAAGAAGAGCTCGTCCGAACTTTCGCTCCTCTCGACGAAACGTAAGAATCTGAAGGCGGTGAACATCCGCGACGTCGCCTTCCAGGAACGCGACTGCGAAGTCACGATTCCCGGCGGTCGCCTCACCCAATCGGCGGACGTTTTCGCACTCGAAGCGCTCGAGGTGAAGACGGGCAAAGCCTGGAGCGAAACGAAGCGGGAACTCGCGCAGTTCGGAATTTTCGCCGGGAAATCCCTGAAG
>JAYVXM010000360.1:0-1541 GCA_043785205.1 Bdellovibrionales bacterium | reverse complement strand
CGGTTTCGTGCTCGCGCTCGATCCCGGGAGAAAAGTCCCGAAGATGGTCCGCCTCTCGACCCAGCAATTCCAGGTCATCGCCGACTGGTGGCACTACGCGATCCTGAATTTGATTCAGACGCGCGGTTTTCGTCCCGATCCGAAATGGATCGCGGGTCGGCTCGGACTCGACCGCCGCGTGATCGAAGACGCGCTTTTTCGCCTCCGCGAACTCGGGCTCGTCCGCGAACAAGGAGGTACGCTCGTCCGCACGCATGCCGCGCTCACGACTTCCGACGATCAGATCGATCTGCCCCTTCAGCGCGGAAATCTCGGGATGATCCAACTCGCGGGCCGCCGTTTGAAAACCATTCCGATCGAACTTCGCGACGTCACCTCTTTCGTCATGGCGGTGAATCCCGCGCGACTGCCCCAAGCGAAAACGGCGATTCGTCGCTTTCAAGACGAACTTTCCGGCCTCCTCGAAGGGGACGACGCGACCGAGGTCTACCAACTCGGAATTCAACTTTTCCCGATTTCCCGGGCGCTCGGCGAAGACGGGAAGTCTTCGTGAAAACCGGGTTCGGTATTTTTCTCGCGCTCGCGACCGGAGTCGCGGCGGTTTCCGTGGTCCGGGCCGGCGATCGGATGGGAAACGGCGGAGACATTCGACGTTTCCGTTCCGCCTGGGCGATCCGGTACGTTCGGGAGACCACCGACCTCGCCGATCGACTGCGGGACCAGCCCGGCACCTTTCCCGCGGGCTGTGGGCCCGCCCGAGCCCTGGACGAGGCCGACGCCGTCCCGTTCGCGAAATTCGGGAGTTTTTTCTCATCGACGACTTACGAATGGAACGCCGATCCCGCGCTCACCCAGTGCGCCCAGGTTTTCCCCGAATCCGCCGGAAGGAAGCGATTCGTTTTTTCGTATTCCCGGTGCCCGCTCGAACTCGCGCCCCAGCAGATCGTTTATCTCATCCTCGACGCCGCCGGCGCTTCGCTCGGACTTTCTCCCGACGTCTCCGATCGCTTCGCCCATTTCGGAAATATTCTTCGGTCGCCGAGCTGCCTCGGTGCGCCAAGCGACCTTCCGAGCGGGGACGATATTTTTATCCTGAATCAGTTCGAGGATCCCGCCCAATTCGAAAGCCATTTCGCCCGAATTCGCTCGCGGCTCCTTCAGCATCCCGAACTTTGGATCGCGTCCGATCCCGCGAAGCATCTCGCGAGCTGGGAAGCCTTTCTCCTCGACGCGGGTCTCGATCCGGCTCGGCTCCCTCAATCGGAGGTCGTCACGGAGATCAAGGCCTGGGACGTCCGCCGCGTTTCGAGTCTCCCGCAATGTTCGCAGACCGAATTGAAGCGGTTCGCTCCGATCGAGATCGCGCCGGCGGATTGCGGGCGTATTTCGGACGACGAGGAGTTTCAGTGGCTCCTCCTCCACGAAACGGCCCATCATTTCGGCTATGACGACGAAGCGAGCGCGGATCGATTCGCCCAGGCCTTTTCAAATCTCGACGTTTTCGAGAACTGGATTATTCACCTGCGCCATCCCGCTCCATT
>JAYVXM010000359.1:0-1545 GCA_043785205.1 Bdellovibrionales bacterium | reverse complement strand
AGGTTCGACTTCGGAGTCATCGGCGATTGCTTGAAGCCTCCGGTCTTCGCAACGTATGCTTTCCGGTCGGCGGCGCCGCCGAAGACCGAGGCGACGCGTTCGCCGGCGGCGAGGTCAAAGGTGCCCCATTCAGGCTTGAAGAGGATATCCTTCCCGTCGGTGACGGTGCAATCCGCGACCGTGATCACGATCAGACGTGAGTCCCGGCGGACGGGCGAGTTCACCTTTCCGACGACGCGAATTCCGGACGCGAATTCGAGCGTGGTCACTCCCGCGACGGCGAAACCGGCGAGCTCGGCATCGGAGAGGAGCGCCAGGGAACGCCCGGTCGACTTTAATTTTCCGATCACGGTCGAGAACCCGTCGCGATGGTGATCGGGTCCCTGACCCTCGAGTTCGCGGTCTCCGAATGCGAGCTGGGTCGGTCCCGCAAGTTTCAGGTACGAGAACACGCCGGCGGACTCGCGAAACGATTCGAGGATCCCCGAGAACTGGATTCCGCTATCGAGTTCGGCGGTGCAAACGGTCTTCGCTTGAATCGCTTTTTGGACCGCGGATTTTCCACCGGTCCGGAACGCCATCGTCGCGGCGAAAGATTCGAGCACTTTCGTGAGGTGTTGGAAATCGGCGGCGACGAAGAGCTCGGGCTGAGGTTTCGTGATGTCGTACGGCGTCCGCACGCAGTCGAGCGTGAGCGGTCGGCGCGCGACCTTCGGACCGAGGCAGTGGTAGCTTTCGCCAAGGCTCGAGAGGAGTCCCGCCCCGTAAATTTTCGGGTCGCTCGGCGAACCGACGAGGCCGTATTCGACCGTCCACCAGTTCATGCGCGCCATGTACGTCGCTTCGCTCGCGAAGGTGACGGCTTCGACGGTGGCGTCGAGGAGGAGCTGAGCTTGTTCGATCTGCTTTTCCGACGAGCGCGGATCTTCCTTCACGATCGAGAGATTCCGTACGGCTTCGTAAACCGCCAGGTCCTGATAGGAGAAGATCGCCTTGCGGGAAATTTCGCCGTAGGCGCGGAGGTAGGCCGAATATTCGGGATCCGCGATGATCGGCGCGTGACCGGCGGCTTCGTGAACGATGTCGGGGGCCGGCGTGTAGGCGAGATGCTCGATCGTCCGCATCTCGCAGGCGATCGGTAGGATGCCGAGACTCTGGAATTCCATGAAGACCGCGGGCGGGATGAAGCCGCTGACGGCGACGGCGCGCCAGCCGAAGCGTTTCAGCTTCTCGTCCATCTCGGCGATGAGCGGAATTCGCTCGGGAGAAATTCCGGTTTCTTCGAGCCCGGTCCGGTATTTCGGGTGGGCATGCTTCGCGAAGAAGTCGCGCGAAGCACGCAAGATGAAACGCCAGCTCGCGTGGTCCATCGGCGTGTAAAGCGAGGCGTCTTGTTTCGCGATGAACGGCTTCAGATAATCCGGGACGAAATCCGGGGCGGGCATAGGGGGATGTTTAACCTAGATATGATACGAGAGGCTACATGGATCAAAACCCCGGAAAGCCGACGCGTGGACGAGAAGAAGAGTGGTCGGGACCTTGGTG
>JAYVXM010000358.1:0-1549 GCA_043785205.1 Bdellovibrionales bacterium | reverse complement strand
GCGACCGGCCGTCACGGCGCCGAGCTCGGGCTGATTTCCTGTACCCGTACGTTCGGGCATACGGCGCTCTTTCTCTTTGCGCTCTCCGCGATCGCGCTTGCACGAAAATCGACCGTCTTCGCGGCGCTGACGATCGGCGTGGCGACCCACCTCATGCTCGACGGATTCCAGGATTACTGGTTCCTTCAGGTCTTCGATCTCGGCGGCGAGTCGTCGCTTCGCCTCGCGGCGCTCTTCCCATTTTACGAGCCGCGCTTCGGAGTGATGCCGTTCGCATCGATCAAGGAACACCTCGAGTCCGTAGGTCGGCCGATCACGATCGGAGCGGAAATCATCGGCCTCGCGATTCTGGGTTGGGACTACTGGAAAAAGAAATGGCGCTTCAGGCCGCTTCTCCGTAACGGATTGCCTTGGCGAAAACCCAGAGCGGGCCGATGAGCATGTGCGTGATGTTCTGGTAGAACGCCGGGCTCTTCTTTTCGTATTTCAGATGTCCGATATACTGGGATACCCAGCCGACCACCTGCATCCCGATCAGGACTTCTAGGGAGAGGGAACGTCCGATCAGGTACATGCCGGTCATCACGAGCGAGAACGGGAGCGCGATCTTCCAGTCGAGCCAGAGGTAAAAACCGAATGCGAGAAGCCAGACGACCCAACCGAGGTCGGGACGGACGAGATTGGCGTGAAAATTTTCGTTTCCGAAAGTCACCATCGCCAAAAGACCGAAAACCGAAGTTACGATCAGCGGAACGCCGATATAATGACTAATCACGTTTCCGCGCGTCGTATGAAATTCTCGGTATTCGCTGAACTTGGCCGCGAGTTTCTGCGTCATATACCCCTATCTTGCCAAGACTCAACCTCCCGTGTCACCCTGAAAACATGACACGCGAATCGTCGACCTACCGCGCCGGAGAATCCCTCTTTCGAGAAGGAAGCGAATCGGGCTGCCTTTTCCTCGTGAAGGTCGGCCGGATCTCGATCCGTAAGTCCGTTGACAAGGGTTTCATTGAAATCGCCCAAATCGGCCCGAACCAGATCATCGGTGAAATTGGATTTTTCGACCGCCGCTCGCGAAGCGCCGACGCCGTCGCCCTCACCTACTGCGAGGTCGTCGAAATTCCGTACGAAGCGCTCGCACCGATGTTCGATCCGGCGCCCGACTATATCAAGCGGATCATGACCGGCCTTGCGACCCGCTTGCGGGACGCGGACGAGGTGATCCGGGAGCTGAAAGAACGTCTCGGCGAAAATGAAGTCTCGCTTCGCGAAAAAGTCGAGGACAAGCGGGATTCCGACGAGTCCGAGACTTCGAAGGTCCTTAAGCAGACCGAGGAGTAGTTTTCCGGCCCACGGTCGATCGGAATCGACCGCGCGCTAATCGTTAGGGCGGGCGTCTCGCCCCGGAGGTTCCGAAATATCCGGGAGTGGGTCCTCTCGCCACGAGCCGCGCGGCGAGAATCGCCGCCCCCGCAACGATGCCCGGCACGAGAATCGGGAACGGCGACGGCGACCACCGAAATAGGTAGGTCGCATACGTGCGCAG
>JAYVXM010000357.1:0-5333 GCA_043785205.1 Bdellovibrionales bacterium | reverse complement strand
AAAACTCGAAGCGCTGATCGTCCAACCGTCCGGTCGAGAAGAGCTGAATCCGCCGGTTCGCGACCTCGGTGGTCGCGAGTACTTCGTAGCGGGGATTGATGATGGCTGGGTTATCGAAATCCATCGTCCCGTTCTGAATCTGAAACGCCCGGTCCTTGAAGAGGATCTTGCCCTGGACGGCCGTCGCCGTCCCGAGGGGCTTAGGGTTATCGATGTTTCCGACGATGCGAAGTTCACATTTCGCTTCGAGATCCATCAACTCGTTCTGGACGATGATATTTCCCGGCGAAGAAACCGCGATGTCGAGTTTGAAGAGCGGAATGGAGGCCGTCGACATCGCGGTCGGCGGCGGCATGTACTGAACCGACCTCAATCCGGGACCGCGAGCGCTCGCGATCTTTTCCCGCGTGATGGCATTCTCGAGGAGAATCTTTCCACCGACTAAGTATGGACGTTCCGTACCCGTCACTTCGAGCTTCCCGCGAACCTTCGCCACTTGAAACGGGTAGAACTTCAGCTTGTTCCCGTTCAGACCGAGCTCGAGGCGCATCGTCGGCCATTTCGTGAGGAAGAAATCGATATTTCCGTCCATCGTCGCCCGCCCGGACGCGAGGTCGGCTTCGAATTGCTCGAACGCGAGCGTTCCGTTCTCGAGGCTGAAAGATCCGTCGATATTCTCGATCGGGGTCTCGATGCCGGCGATCCGGATCATGCCGCCGGTCACCTCGCCAGTCCCCGTCAGCCTCGGCGCCTTGAGGGAACCGCCAATGACGAGGTCGAGGTTCGAAACGCCGTCCGCCCTCGCGATCGCCGATGTGAAAAATTCGGAGAGCGAAAGATCGATCCGGCCGCGTATCGATCCGGATAGGTTTCCGGCCGTCGACTTGAGTGCGAGCGTCGTCGAGCCCTCCTCCCCGACAAGGGTGAGTGCCGGGATCGTGAACGAGCCGCGCTCGATCTTGAAATCGTAGGGACGATCGAGGCGGAAACTTGTCCCGGATTTACGTAGGAGGTAATCCGTGATCCGCGCCTGACCGGAACCGACTTCGGCCTGGCCGGAAAGGAAATCGAGCCGATAACTTCCGCTGACGCGTCCGACGAGTTCTTCATCCTGCATAAGCGACGGATTCAGCAGGAGGATCATCGGTGAAAAGTCGACTCCGTCGGCCCGAAGCTCGATGAAGCTTTCGCGCCCGAGGTTGAAATCGTAGAGGGCCTTCAGGCTCGCCTGATTTCCGAGGCCGGCGCCTTCGACTTTCGCACGACCCGCCTTCGTTTCGATCTGGAGCGAGGAATCACCGAGCTTCTTTCCGCGGAGAACGAGGTTCGTGAGCCGGAGGTCGGTCTTCGATTCGACGGCCCCGTCCGGTCCCTTTCCCTGCGACGTGCCGGAAAGGGAACCGCGAAGCGGAATGTCGAGGCTAGCGATCCGGTCGAGATCGCTGAGGGTGAGGTTTTCGGTCGCGATCTTCCAATCATAATTCGACTTCGCGTCCACGGAGACGGATCCATGAATCCGCCCCTGCCTCTTCGTCCCGTCGAAATTCGAGATGAAATACTTACCCTTGTCATAGCCGCCCCTGAGCGAAACTTTCGAGAACCGTTCCCCGAAATACTCCCATCGCGAACCGTCGATCGAAGCGTCGACCATCATTTCGGAAAGCGAAATTCCGCCGTAGACGCGCATCTTCCCGTTCATAGCGCCGGAAATCTCCCGCGGGAACCACCAATATTTTTTCGTGAACGTGTCGAAGATCGAAACGAAATCGCCGATATTCCCACCCGAAGCGACCTCGACGCCGAAGTCCATCGAATCCTTCACGCCTAGGTCCATTCGGCCGTTCAGCCGGTAGTGGGTACGTCCCCGATTGCAGTCGAGATTTTGGAACAGAAGGGCGGAAGGCGCGTCGTCCCAGGTCACGCGGCCACGAAAGTCGCCGAAACCGAGATCGAGATAACGGAAATCCTTAATCGCGCCGTCGAAATCGAGCTTCACGGCTTCGGCGGGGCCGTGAACATGAATCGAAAGCGGACCCGCCCCTTCGATCGCGTTTTCCGCCAGGATTCCGAACTCCTTGAAGTCGACGATACCGCCGCCGGTGAGATCATAAGCCGTCTTGCCGCCCGCGAAACCGATTTCTCCGCTCACGGCGAGTTGCGACGCTTTCATGCCGACGGTCATTCCGTCCTCGAAGCGAACGCGGTTCGGATCGACCATGACAGTCCCCTTGAGATGGGAGTCCTTTAGGTGAATGATCCGGGAAAGCTTCTTTTCCACGCCGAGGCGCTGGTTGTCAATCTGGAGGCCGGCGATATCCCAGTCGACGTCCGCGCGAAGCAGGAAAGGGGTCGTCGACGTCGGAGGCGTGAACTGGATCTTCGTCGGACCGGTGATCCGCCCGTCCAGCGAATAGAGTTCCCTGAGGAGCTCGGCGCCGAGCCAGAGCACGTGCGCGTGCTTGAGCTCGACGGACGTTTCGATCGGTGCGGGCTTCGAAAGGTTATACCGAAAGGCGCCGACTTCGATCCGGCCGCCGACCCCGGGTTGATGGCCGCCGATTTTTTCGATCTCTTTCGATTCGAAAAAAGCCTTCTTTACGACGACCTCGTCCGCCGTCGCGACGCCGGTGGTCGGCGCCGAATAACTGCCCTCGATTTCCGCGCGATCGATATGGTAGTTTCGGTAAATGAGCGCTTCCCCTTTGAGCGTACCGCTGGCGGAGAGCGTTTCCGGAACTCGATCGAGCTCCATTTGAGCGTGTCCGTCGAAGCTCACGTGACCCTGAGGAAGCCGGCCGGGATCCGCGCTCGCCTCGGCGACGTTGTCCTTCCGCTTCACCAAAAAGTCGAGCATTCGCGCGAGGTCGCCCTGCAGCTTGAGCGCGAGGTCGGCCTTTAGGCCAGCACCCCGAAGAAGGTCTCCCGTCACGCGTCCGCTCGCCACGGCCTGGGTTCCCTCCCGCACGAGCTCGAACTCCCGGATTTCGACCCCGCCGGACCCGAGTCTCGCGGTCATACGGAGACTATCCAGGGTTTTCGGGTACGGAAACGTCGTCGGAGTTTCCGCCGAAAGTTCGCCGAGGTGGACGGAGACGTCGTAAAAGATGTCGTTTTTTTCGGTAACCTTTTCGATCTCCACCGATTTTGCGTTGAAGTGGGTCCGGCTTTTCAGGGACGGCAATTCGAGATCAACCGCCGTATTCTCGAGGGTGACCCGCTCGGTTTGAATCTCGAAGAGATCTTGCCACGAGATCCCCGTTCCGCGATGACGGCGTTGCTCGGCCTGACCGGCGATCAACGCCGTCTTCACTTTTCCGTTAATGATCTTTACTTCGTGGATGCTCACTCGGCCGGAGAGAATCTGGAGCGGACGGAACGCAAGCTCCATCCGCTCGGCTTCGATCTTCGTTCCCGGTGGAACGTTCGCGGCGTTTTTATCCGCGACTTCGATCCGCGGATTCACAATTCCGACGCCCGGCGGAAAGACCTGGATCGCGAGATTCGTGAAATCGGCCGCGATGCCTAGATTTTTCGGCACGTATTTCGCCAAGATCCGCTTGAGCTGATTCGCAAAAGTCGCGCTCTGGATATACACCGTCGCCGACGCGATGAGAAACGTAAGGACAGCGATGAAGATAAGGATGGGGTGCTTCCGCATCGCCTAGCGCGTCGTCCCTTCCACGCGTTTTACACTCATCATTTTCACGCTTCGCCGCATCCGATCCTCGGCGTCGCGATAGCCCGGCTCAATTTGGAGGACGGCTCGGTACCAACGAGCCGCGAGTTCGAAATTCTGGAGAAGTTCCTGCGCTCGCCCGGCTAGGTAACCGTAATCGACCTTTTCCTCGGGCGGTGCACTCTGGTCGGCGACGAGGGCCTCGACTTCGATGATCGCCTCGAATCCGTTTCCTTTCGCGACCCAGGCGGTCGCCAGAAGGGACCGGATTCGACGATCGCCGGGATCGGCCTGAAGCGCCGCTCGAAACATTTGGATCGCGACCTCGTGAAGTTCCATCTCGAGAAACCCGATTCCGAGATCGACGCGATCTTGGACCGAAGCACCCGCGCAGAGTCCCTCCAAATTCTTCACGAATTCCGCGCGATTTTCGTCGCTCCCGAAAAAACGTTCCTCGGCGGTCGCCTGGATTCCAAGTTCGCGCTCGAGGGCGATCGCGACGGACTCCCCGTCGTCGAGCGCCGGCGCATTTTTTTTCTTCTTGGCACGGAGAAAACCTCCGCCGGTGACATTCTCGTCTTGCCCCAGGAGACGTTTGATTTCTATCTTTTGAATCTCCTCGAGACGATCGCGGGCGGCAAGATTCGTCGGCTCCATTCGCAGCACTCGGCGAAGGGTCTTCTTCGCGTCTTCGAGGAGACCCTCGCTCACGAGAATCTTCGAATTCAGAAGAAGTTCGTCGATGGACTCCGGAGCAGGAGGGGTCTCGGGTGAGGCGCCTTTCGAAGGGATCGCGGCTTTATTTTCCGGCCGCTCTCCGAACGGGACCGTGCGGGTCCCGAGTAAATCGTCGCCGAGGTCGACTCGCGTGTTCTTGGTGATTTCCGCCATGAGAGTTCCTTCCTAGAACAGCTCGTTTCGCTGCGGCCGGGCCCGAGTTTAGAACAGTCGGTCTCAGCGGCCCGGCGAAGCCGGCCCACCCGGGACAAACCTACTTACGACTAAAACCCGCCCATCCGCGGATGCGCCTCTCACTGAGACTCATCTATCCGATTTTACTCGGATTTCGCGAGGAACTCTTCCAAAAAATGGGTGTCGTATTCCGCGGTCGAAAAGGCTTTTGAGGCGAGCACTTTTTTGTGGAGCGGAATGTTCGTCTTGATGCCCTCGACGATGTATTCGTCAAGCGCCTGGCGCATCTTCAAAATCGCCGCGTCGCGATCCTCGGCGTGGACGATGAGCTTTCCGATCATCGAATCGTAGAACGGAACTACGCGATATTGATCGTAAACGAACGAATCGTTTCGGACCCCGTATCCTCCCGGGACGTGAAGCGCGGTGATCAATCCCGGCGACGGCGCAAACGTTTCCGGATCTTCGGCATTAATTCGACACTCGATCGAGTGAGAATTGATCTGGATGTCCGATTGCCTCAGTGTCAATTTCGCGCCGGCCGCGACGAGGATTTGCTGCTGGATGAGATCGACGCCCGTGACCATTTCGGTCACCGGATGCTCGACCTGGATCCGC
Organism: Bdellovibrionales bacterium; assembly: GCA_043785205.1. Classification (GTDB taxonomy): domain Bacteria; phylum Bdellovibrionota; class UBA1018; order UBA1018; family UBA1018; genus JACMQW01. Next base: position 127 of record JAYVXM010000357.1, on the reverse strand, counting down.
GTGTTCATCTCCATGAAAAAGAAATTCCGGTTCTTATCGACTAGGAACTCGACCGTTCCGACGCTTTCGTACTTCACCTGTTCGCAAAGGTCGATCGCCGCTTTTCCCATCCGGTTCCGAAGATCGG
>JAYVXM010000356.1:0-1551 GCA_043785205.1 Bdellovibrionales bacterium | reverse complement strand
TCTGCTTATTTCGCCGCGCCTTCACGTTCATTTTCGTTCCGGTGAACGTTCCGTCGATGTTCAGGCTCGAGTCGCGATACGTCGCCATAAAATTAAAGAGGAGAGGGGTGAGGTTCTCGTCGTCCTTTCCGAAGGACACGACTTTTTCCTCATTGATGAAACCCTCCTCCATCCTCCAAAGTTGATTTTGGTACGCGATTTTACCGTCCCGCCGCTCGACTCGATCATTATAGTACCCGTACGGGACCTTTTCGCCGATCGTCATGGTGTACCAGGTATTCCAGAGGAGAGTGGATTTCCCGCCCGTATGCGGTTTCTCCGCGGCCGCTTCCTTCGTTTCTTTGGCGACTTCCTTGGCGGCGTCGCTGATTTCCGTCGGCCGGGTCGTCGGCGAGCTCGCAGAGGCGTTCAGGCTGAGGATCGCGAGGACTGCGAGTTCAAGCGGAAGTGATTTTCGTTTTTTTCTTGGGATTCGCATGCGGGGGTTCTTCTCCTACGAGGTAATGCCATTGAAGCGAAGCGGAGAACGCCGCTCCGGTGAGAATGACGAGCCAGGCGACGTAAATCCAGACGAGGAAAATCGGGATGGCGCCGAGGCTCCCGTAGATTCGGTCGTACGTCACGACTTTCCGGACATAAATTCCGTAGATTCCCTTCGCGATCACCCAGCTCACGGACGTTCCGATCGCCGAAATCAAGGCGGAGCGCCAGTAGACACGACGATGGGGGATGTAGCGATACATTCCGTAAAAAAGGGCCACCAGGATGAAAAAGAATGGGGTCCCGGTCGGAAGGACCCGCGAAAGTGGCAGGTCGAGGCTCGTGGCGGCGCCGACGGCGACGGCGAGCGCGAGCGGCCCGAGGGTGATGAAGAACCAGTAGATCGTAACCCGCTGGAAAATTCCCCGGCTGAGCGGAACCTTCCAGATTTTATTGATCGATTTTTCGACGCTGGCGAGCATGCTCATGCTCGTAAAGAGAAGACCGATCAATCCGCCGATTCCGAGGGTAGCGGCGTGGATGTTTCCGACGAAGGAGCGGATCATTTCGAGGGTCTTTTCGTCGGAACCCTCCGCGAGATTCTCGAAAATGAAGGGTTCGATCGTCGCGTAGAGATTGTCGAGCCCGCCGAACGCCTTGAAGATCGAGAAGGAGACGGCGATCAGCGGGATCACCGAAAGAATCGTCGTATAAGCCAGAGACGAGGCGGCGCCCGGAATCTGCTCCTCGCGCACGATTTTAACGGTATCTAGGACCGTGTCTTTTAGGACACTCCGGAGATTCCGTTTCATAGCGTAAAATAGAGAGTGGAATTGAAGTTCAAGGTGATTCCCAGTCTATCCGAACAGGAATCTGGAGAGTACCCGATTTATGTCACTTCTCAATGAAACCAACCGCGATATGGTGCTTTACGCCGGATACTTGGCGGTATTCGTCGCGGTTTATCTCGTTTCGCGGATGCTCCTCTCCGAAGAGGAACGAAGCGCGGCCCAGGAAAATCTTGCCGACCTTCGGAACCGAAAATCGTCATCGAAATTGGTCCAAACCACC
>JAYVXM010000355.1:0-5352 GCA_043785205.1 Bdellovibrionales bacterium | reverse complement strand
CTTCATGGCCATCTCGGATAGAAGCATGTCTTCATGCTTTTCAAGCGCGTCCTCCATCAGCTCCTTCGCAACTACAGACAAAGACTTGCCTTCTTGTTTGGCAATTTTCTCAACCATTTCGTAGAGTTCATCACTCAAAACGACATTCAATCTAGGGTTTTTTGTTGGCATACTGGGACCTCAAAAAGAGTGTATCACTAGTGGAGCACCTTGGTCAAGCGGTATAATATGTCCGAGTGGGCTATCAACGAAGCGAAACGCGCGCTGAAGTAAAGTTTCTGATCCTTCGCTTGCGCCGAAATCTAAACCGATTCCGATATCGACTCCGCTCCGATAACGATTCGTTCTACTTCGCCCCGCCGGTACTCCGTGATCCTTAGGAACACTCGGTCAATTCCCGCACTAGACGACTCGTCCGGACCTTCTCGCGATCTATGAAACCTGGAACGTCGACAACGATACCCAATCCGGGCGTTGGATCAGCGTCGGCGCGCGTCTGATTTACTTCCTCTCGGATCATTATAGTATCGCTTTCGAAGCGGGAGCCTCGACGGTTCGTCAGTCCGCGCCGACCCGCGAGAGCAGCCATCCGCTGGCCCGCTTCACGGTCGCGCCCCAAATTTCCCCGAAACTCGAGTTCTTTTCGCGTCCGGTACTCCGCGCTTTCGTGACGGATACGCCGACCGAATCGAACGGAATGTCTTATGGCTTCCAGGGCGAGGTCTGGTTCTGAACGGCCGTTCTTTGGGCGAATGACCAAATCTTAGACAGGATCGCTTTTCCCAGGCCGACTGACCTCCGGATGACCCGTTTTTTCTCTGGCATACGCTTCGCTATTGAGGACGTGGGCAAGCGACCCGAAACTTACCGGTACCGATAGGAAACGAGAACGCCATGTCTAGATCCACGACCAGACCGCGGCTGAACCTCCGCTCCTTCCGCGCGCTACCGGCGATTCTCGTCCTCCTCGGCCTCGGCTCCGGCGCCCTCGCCACCGCCCGCGAACCCCGTCCCGACCGCTTCGAGGCACGCTCTCCCCTCCCCCTCGCACTTTTTCAGGCGCGCGAAGGGAAACACGTCGCGTGCTTCCTCACGATCAACTCCACCGAAGAAAAGCAGGTCTTCACGAAATACCTCGACCCCGCCCAGTGGGACCTCGTCGAACTCACCTCGAGCAGCGATACCGGTCGCGGCGGCTGGTTCGAGCGCGCATGCCATAGCGGCGTGAAGTGCGACGTCGACGTCATTTCGGGCCACTTCGCCGGCCAATTCTTCGGCCAAAGCGGCTTCACGCTCGGATTAAGCGACCTCGAAAATCATTCCTGCGCCGAAGACTGCAACGGAGTGCTGAAAAATCCGCGGGAGGTGTTCCTCTTCGGGTGCAATACCCTCGCCGGGAAAGGGCACGACTCGCGTACGCCCGAAGAATATTACAACGTTCTCCGCAAGGACGGCTATTCCCCCGAAGCCGCCACCCGCGTGGTCCAAGACCGGTACGGGCCCTTCGGCCAGGATAACCAAGGAAAGATGCGCCGCTCGTTTTCCGGAGTGCCGTACATCTACGGCTACAACTCGATCAGTCCGCTCGGAAAGACGAACGAGCCGATGCTCATCGACTACCTGGGAAAACTCGGCGACTATACGAAGCACATCGACGCGATCGCCACGAGCGGAAAGACGGCGGCGACCGCGCCGAATCTCGAACTCAAGCAAAGCATGGACGGAACCGCGTTCACCCAGTGCGCCGGGCTCGACCCGGGGGATTCCTCGTACGCGCTCCATCTCCAGATTTGCAAACTCTTCAATCCCCGTCTGCCGATCTCGGACCGCCTGCTCGAAGCCGAACGGCTCATGAACAGCGCCGACGTGCTGGCCGTCCTTCCGTCGCTGCAAAACTTCGTCTATTACTACATCCGCTCGATCAAACAGGACGCTCCCGATCTTTTCAAACGGCTCCAGTCGAACGCCAACGCCCGGAAGATCCTCCTCGATACGATCGCGATGGTGAAGCCGTCGATCACCCAGATCGGGTGGACACGCTTCGCTTACGTTATGAACTGGTACACCCGCGACCAATTCGTCGGCAGCGTGCACGGCCTCGTCGACGCCGCGTTCGCGGACGCGAACTTCCAACCCGACATGGCCGATGCGATTTGCTCCCTCGATATCCGTGATCTGGACCGTCAGGACTTTTCGGCCGTCGTTCCTAAGCTGACCGCCGCCCATTTCCGTTCCGTCGCGGCCGCGGCGGCGATGTCGTGCATCGGGCTTCCCCGCTATCCGGAGTTCCGCGCGAAACTCCGCGACGCGTACGCGGGCCGCGCGGCGAATACCGCCGCGGACGCCGCGATCCTCTCGCGGATTTTCGCCTACGCGGATCCGACGAGTCCGAACCCGATCGACCTCGAGCTCCTGGGGAAACTGAAGGAAGCCTGTACCGCCGCGAATAACTATTATTGCGTCCGCGCGCTCGCGCTCCTCGGCTCGGGCGATCTCGATACGACCCGTCTCCTTGTCGAACGCTACCGGCGCGCTTCGCCGGACGCCCAGATGGACGACGCCGACGCCCTCCGTTCGGTCACCGTCGGTCTCGATCTCCTCGAGGACGTCGTCCTCGCGAGCTACGTCGATCCGTCCCAGCGCTTCGGCGCGGGGATCGAAGTTTATTTCCAAGCGCATCCCGTGGAAAAACCCGCGAATCAAGCCTCGCTCCTCGCTTACCTCCTCGGCGAGACGCCGGGCCGTCGCACGTTCGAAATGCTCTACGCGCTTCGGGATATGAAGCGTTCCGAAGCCGAAGTGGGTTCGATTTTCGACGCCTTCGCGGCGAAACCGTTCGCGGTGACGAACGGACGGGTCTTCGTCGGATTTCTCGACCTCGCGAACGGCGCGGGCGCTTCGCGCGCACTCGTCGAAAAAATCGTCGCGCCCCAAGAGTTCACGAACCTCTCGAACGACGAAAACGTGCGGGCATTCTACGACGCGCTCAAGCTCCCGCAGATCCACGCCGCGGTGGCCGCTTCGCCATCGATTCAGAAGACGGTTTGCGCGATCAACGGGCGACTCAGCTCGAATTTAGGCCTCGATCGCTACGGCGACTCGGTCCTTCGCTCCGTTCCGCTCAAGACCTGCGCCGAACTCATCGCCGGGAAATAAATTTTCGGCCGTGCTATCCTGAACGGGATGAAGGCGACCGATTTTCTCAGCCGCGACGAAATTAAGACATTTACCCGGGCTTCGGACTTTCGGGGCCTCCGCGCCCTGGCGACGACTTGGCTCCTGGTCGCCGGCGCGTTCGCCCTCGCCGGCTGGCATCCGGCCGCGTGGACGATCGGAATCGCCCTGATCATCCTCGGCGGAAGGCACCTCGCGCTCGCGATTCTCATGCACGACTGCTCCCACTACTCGCTCTTCAAGACCCGATGGCTGAACGACTTCGCTGGGAAATGGTTTTGCGGAAGCCCGACCTGGCTCGACCTCCGAAGGTACCGCGAACATCACACGCGCCACCACCTCCTCGCCGGGACCGAAGCCGATCCGGATCGGGACCTCGTCGTGGCGTATCCGACGTCGCGCGCCTCGCTCATCCGTAAATTCGCGCGCGATCTGACGGGAGCCTCGGGAATTCGGCGGCTCTACGGACTCGCGCTCATGGATCTCGGCTTCATCAAGTTCACCGTCTCGAGCACGGTGACTCCGATCGACCAGACCGGCCGAACCGCGCGGGACTTCGTGGCGATCGCCGTGAGAAACCTTCACGGCGTCGCGATCACGAACGGGGCCCTCTTCGCGATCCTCTACGCCGTCGGTCGCCCCTGGCTTTACCTCCTCTGGATCGTGTCTTATCTTACGACTTTCAGCCTCATCCTCCGAATTCGCTCGATTGCGGAGCACGCCTGCACGCACCTCGACCCCGATCCGCGTCGGAATACGCGGACGACCTACGCCTCGCCCCTCGCGCGGATCACCGTCGCTCCCCATCGCGTGAACTATCACCTCGAGCACCACCTCCTCATGACCGTTCCGTATTTTCGGCTTCCGGAATTACACCGGCTCCTTCGGGAGCGGGGGGCCTACGCGAACGCGCATGTTCTAGAAAATTATGGCCAAGTGATTCGCGCGGCCGTTCATAGTCAAAGGACCTAAGCACCGGGCGAGCGAGCGAACTACGTCGGCCCCGCCGCTTTCGCGACGACGCGAAAAAATCCCGGCAGGCGCCGCTCGATCTCATCCGTACGGAGCGAGATCCAATGGACCTTTCCGCCGATCGAGTGATCGTTCGGGGGCCGTTTCGCGTGTCGCGGAATTCGGCAGCCACCGAAACCGGAGCGTCGCAATTTTCATCAGTATTTTCGAATGGTTACATGGGCTGAAGTCTTCTTTCCCGACGCCGGATTCGAGAGCGGGACGGAGAACTCCGCTCGCTCTCCCGGCCGATTTCTCGACCCGGTCCCGCCGGCCGGCGGAACCGCCGACATTCTCAGCACTTAGTCCCTTTCCGTTTCTCGAAATTTCCCCGCGAGTGCGCTGCGAGTTTCCGGCACCCCCATTGCTCTCTAGCCCGGCAACAACCACGGATCATCCGATCCAAAACTCGAAAGGGAAAATCAAAATGAAGAAGATCGTTTCGGCTCTCGTCCTCAGTGTGCTTACCGCCGGGGCTCTCGCGGGCGCGGCTACGCCGTCCTTCGCCAAAGGTCGCGTCGCTTCGCCACGGACCATCGTCCAAAAACATCGGCGCGTCGCGAAGCGGACTCCCCGCAAGGTGAACGCCGGCCTGGCGAAACGCCGGGCGCATAAGCGCGTGAAGAAGATGGGCGTCCTTCCGACGAAACGCCTCGCCCCGAATACGCCGGCGGCGATCAGCGGATAAGGAACCGGGCAGCGTCTTCTCCGAGGCTCGGGTCGATCGACACCGGGCCTCGGAGGGGACCTCCCGAAGGAAGGAAACTCCGATGTCGATTCAAGCGCTCCATTCTCGAAATCCGTTCAATCGCTCCGCCCAGCGCTCGCAACTCCTCCAAGGAACCCTGACGAAACGAAGCGCGCGGGGCGCCGAAATCTTCGGGTGGCCTTGCCGAGAAATCATCCGCCTCGAAGACGGTGAAGATGCCTACCTCCTCGACTTTGAAGGCGGGACCGCCGCGCCGACGGAATTAAGGTGCTACACCCGTCCCCAAACCGGCTCGGTCGATCGCTCGAAAATTCCGGTTCTGGTCCGCGTCGTCTCGGTCTTCAATCGGTGGATCGTGGTCGATTTCGAACCCCGCGCTCCGGAATGGCCCGAGACTCCGATGACCTCCGGGGAGTTCGCTGCGCTCTTACGCGTGGCTTGAACGATGAAACGGGAGG
>JAYVXM010000354.1:0-1556 GCA_043785205.1 Bdellovibrionales bacterium | reverse complement strand
GGAAAAAGCGTCAGCTTCGGTTCGAGCCACGCGATCCGCGTTTCCGCATGGATCCGAAACATCCGGAACAACCATTCGCGCGAACCGTGACCGAGAATTTCGACTAGCGCTCCCCGCGGCAGGATCAAATCATGCTCCGGAACCTCCCAGCCCGGCAGCGGCTCGAGCCGCGTGATCGCCCCTATTTTCTCGCGAAGTTCGGCTAGGTTTAGTCGTTTCGAAGCGAGGATTTCGGGGGTGTACTGCATGTTTCAAGGATGTGCGTAAGTTATGCGTAAGTCAAAACCGCCGAAAATCTCCGCGTCGCTTTTCGGAAAATCGCCTGCGTTTTCGTGGGGGGATGTTTACCGCGCTTTGCAGCAAATCCGAAACCGCTCAACCCCCTGGTTCTTTATCTCGCTCTCCGGTTACGCTGCCCGCATGAAAGCGCACTCGATTCTCGACGTCATCGGCAACACCCCTCACCTGCGAACGAATCGCCTCTTCCCGACGGACTACGAAGTCTGGCTGAAACTCGAGCGCCAGAATCCGGGCGGCAGCATCAAGGACCGGATCGCGGCGGCGATGATCGCCGACGCCGAAAAAAAGGGGCGCCTGACCGCCGGAATGGAAATCATCGAACCGACTTCGGGGAATACCGGAATCGGGCTCGCGATGGTCGCCGCGGTGAAAGGCTACCCGATCACCCTTTGCATGCCCGAGTCGATGTCGGTCGAACGCCGGAAGATCATGGTCGCGTACGGCGCGAAGCTCGTCCTTACGCCGAAAGAAAAAGGGATGAAGGGCGCGATCGAGAAAGCGAACGCGCTCAAGCAAGCATCCGGAAAAGCCTGGATCCCCGCCCAGTTCGATAACCCCACGAACGTCGAAATTCACGCCGCGACGACCGCCGAAGAAATCGCCGCCGACTTTCCCGGCGGAATCGACGTCCTCATCACCGGCGTCGGTACCGGTGGCCACATCACCGGCGTCGCCCGCGTCCTGAAGAAGAAATTCCCGAAATTGAAGGTTTACGCCGTCGAACCCGAACTTTCACCGGTCCTTTCCGGCGGGGTCCACTCTCCCCATCCGCTCCAGGGAATCGGCGCGGGATTCGTTCCCGCGATCCTCGACCGGAGCCTACTCGACGGAATCATCCTCGTTTCGAAGGACGAGTCCTTCGAATACGCGCGGAGGGCGGCGAAGGAAGAGGGCCTCTTTTGTGGCGCTTCCTCGGGCGCGACCCTCGCCGCGATCGCGAAAAAGCTTCCGGAAATTCCGAAGGGCTCGAAAATCCTCGGATTCAATTACGATACCGGCGAACGCTACCTTTCCGTCGACGGCCTCTTCCCGAATCCGCCGGTCTGATTTAAACTCCGTACACCTATGAGCATCACACTTCGCACCGTCATCGATCAGGGAACGACCTATAAGGTGAACCGTCTCTACAGTTCGGGCGTCGGTACCCAATACGCCTGCACGACGAAGGGCCCGGACGGGAAAGAGAAAACGCTTCTGATCTCCGAAGAAACCCTCGAAAAGGATCCGGCCCATACGAGCCTTTTCGCGGCGTGCGA
>JAYVXM010000353.1:0-5357 GCA_043785205.1 Bdellovibrionales bacterium | reverse complement strand
GAGGTGAAACTGTGAATTTAGATTTGGATTCGGAACTGAACTCCGGCTTTTTCAACGGAACGCGCTCGGTTTGGGTCGCGATCGGCGCGGTCGTACTCCTTGTCGCGCTCGGAGGACTGAGTGGCTGTTCGCAGCTGATGGGCGGCCTTCGCCCGGATCTGAACGACGAATACAAGTATGAAACGGAACCGACGACCGGCGGCCGCTTCTCCGAAGTTGGCATGCTCGACGAAGGACGTTTTCGCGGACCGGATTCCGAGGACTCCGGTCGTGGGGAACGTCCGACGGGCGCGAGCGCCGGCCGGATGGGCGGTCAGGGCTCGTGGTTGAATCCGGGCGAGGACGACCGGAACACCATGCGCCGGCCGAAGGAAAGCGAAGAGGACGGCCAAGGCCCGCAACTCGCCGCCCGCCCGGTTCTCCAGAAGAAATACAAAAATGGGAACCGCGCCACGCGCGGTGATTTCGTCGACGACGGGAAGGGCGACGGTTCGCTCTGGAACTCCGATGGTCAGACGAATTACTTCCTCACGAAAAACAACATCCACTCGGACGGCGATCTCATCAGCATCATCACCGACGAAGAAATCCTCCGCGACGTCGCGGCCGAGCTGAAGCGGACGATGCGACCCGATGAGCGCGAAGCCGAAATCGATCTCGCCCAGGAGCGGAATCGCCGGCGCGCGAACGGGCTGCCGGAAGACCCGAGCGCCGTCCCCGGGAAGGACGACAAGGTCGCGAACACTCAAGCGGTCGCCACCCGTGCGCCGGCCTCGGCGATCGACGCCGACAAGAAGGAAGTCGAAGTGCCCGCGGTCACTTGGGCCGACGTCGACCTTCGCAAATCGATGGAAATGAAGGCCGGCGATCCGATCATGATGGAAGTCCTCGAACGCTATCCGAACGGAAACTACAAACTTCGCGGCCTGAAACGCATCCGCGTCCACGGCCAGCAGAAAATGGTTAGCGTAGTCGCGATCGCGAAGCACGCCGATATCAGTCCGGAAGAAACGATACCCGCGGGAAAACTCTATGAATATCGCATCGAAGCGGTTCGGTAATACGATGAAACCAGTCCTTCTCCTCGCCCTCGCCGCGCTGATCGCTTCGATCTTCCTTCCGGCCGCGCACGCGGCCCGGTTAAAGGACATCGCCGAGGTGAAGGGCGTTCGCGAGAACATCTTGATCGGCTACGGCATCGTCGTCGGTCTCAAAGGCACGGGCGATTCGAGTGCCGATATTACAAGCCAGTCGCTCGGCCGTCTTTTCGACAAGCTCGGGCTCGAAGTGAAGAATAGCGCCGGGATCAAGTCGAAGAACGCCGCCGCCGTCATCGTGACCGCGACGCTGCCGGCCTTCGCTCGCGCCGGGAATAAGATCGACGTCACCGTCTCTTCCATCGGCGACGCGTCGTCGCTCGAAGGGGGCCAGCTTCTCGTCGCGCCTCTTCGCGCCGGTGACCAAAACATCTACGCCGTGGCTCAGGGCCCGGTCTCGATCGGTTCGATCGCGGACGGGACGACGAAGAACTTCCCGACCGTCGGCCGCGTCGTGACGGGCGCCTCGATCGAAAAGGACATCGATACGAATTTTTCGTCGAAGCGCTCGCTTCGGCTGACCCTCCACTCACCGGATTTCACCACGGCGGCGCGCCTCGCGGTCCTCATCGACGGCGAGCTCGGCGGGAAATACGCGAACGCCCGCGACAGCGCGACGATTGATCTCGTCGTTCCGTTCAATTACGAGGGTAAATCGGTCGAATTCATGGCCGCGATCGAGAACATCAACGTGAACGTCGACACGAAGGCGAAAGTCGTCCTGAACGAGCGGACCGGGACCGTCGTAATGGGGGAGCGGATCGGAATTTCACCGGTTGCGATCGCGCACGGCGATCTTTCGATTTCGATCGGCGCCGGTACCCCCTCCCTCGGCGGAGGGGGAAATCAGGCCGGCGGCCCATCCATCGCCTCGAAGGGTAGCCATGTCGCCGAACTGAAGAGCGGATCGAGTGTCGCCGACCTCGTGAAGGCGCTGAATACTTTGGGCGTGCAGCCGAAAGACCTGACCGCGATTTTTCAAACCCTGAAGAGCATGGGTGCTCTTCAAGCCGAACTGGAGATCCTGTGATTTTTTGGAAAGATTTTCTTCTCGATGATGCCGGTTTAGGCCCCGTTCTCTCTCCAGATCTGTTCTCCGATAGTGTCAAAGATCGCCGCGACCTGCGTGTGACTCGTTCACGCGTCAAGGAAGATGCGAGTGCTCAGGCGTTGATCCAGGAAACAAGCCGGGATGCCGAGCCCTTTCGTAACGCAAACACAGGATGTGTGCGCGAGACGACGTGGACGCAAGTCCATGACCAGGGCCAGGAATCACTACTTGAAACCAACGCCTCCTCCCACACGGAAGTGGGGAGCGAGCTCGCAGGAACGCGGCTGAGAGGGGCGGGATGAAAGTCTCGCCCCTCTCACCCCCTCTAAACCAGAGCAGTCAAAACCTTGACCGGCCCGCGAAAGTCGGACCGAAATCGAGGGAGAACGTCGACCCGCAGGTGCGCGCCGCCGCCGAGGGCCTGGAGGCGATGTTTCTGAATACGATGTTGACCGCGATGCGAGGAACGGTTCAGGAATCTGAATACAGCTTGGAAAACCCCGCGACAAAAATCTATCGCGGGATGCTCGATCAGGAAGTCGCGAGCCAGACGGCTCGCAATAACTCGGTCGGTTTGGCGGATCAGATCGTTGCCTATCTGGAGCAGCGTGGCTACAATAGTAATCAGGCTCCGATCCATGGAAGAACGAAGCCAGAGGCGGGTTCCACGCCGACCGATGGTAGTGGAGTCCAAGGTAGTGTAGGTAAAGTACAGGAGGTACGATGAGAGTGAATCCCGGCGTAAGCCAAAATATCCAGGGCACCCAAACCGAAGGACTGAAGAAGTCCGAAGCGACGGCGAAGCCGGACAAGGCCCGCTCGATCGATACCGCCACGAAGGCCGCCGATTCGGCCGCGCCCGCGAAAGCGGAAATTTCCGACAAGGCCCGCGATCTCGCGAAGGCTTACGCCGTCGCGAGCGCTACGCCGGACGTTCGCGAAGACCGCATCGCCGAGCTGAAGAAGCGCATCGCTTCGGGCGAATACAAAGTCGATTCCGATAAAGTCGCCGACAAAATGATCAGCGAGCATTCGCTCTAATTTTTCGCCCGTTAACGTTCGACTCACGTCTAGGATGGACGGAGGAAATACGTGTCGCTAAATAACCCGCAGGGTCTGCCCGATCTTCACCTCGAGCCGCTGTACGCGTGCTTGCAGCGGATGATCGGCCTCCACCGCCAGCTCTACGAGACGTGCAAGCTCGAGCGCGAGGCGTTCGTCGCCGCCGACGTGAAACTCATCACCGAGCAGACGCATGCGAAAGAGCTCATCATCGAAACGATCAAGCAGGCCGAATCCGAGCGGATCCGGATTTCGGCGTTCATCGCGCGGGACTGGAAAGTTCCGCTCGCCACGCTGACCTTGAACTATATCATCCGGGAAGTCGAACCGCGCGACGCCGCGGTTTCGGAACGCTTCCGGAGCGCGCTCACCGCGCTCATCGTGCTCATCGAACGCGCGAAAAAGCTGAACGAATCGAATCGCGAGCTCGTCGAAAAATCGCTCGAACATGTGAACGTCATGAAGAAGAACGTCCTCGGCGAGGCGGTTCCTTCGACCGAGATGTACGGGAACCAAGGCCAGAAACTTCCGAACACCGCCGGAGCGCGACTGCTCTCGACGGAAGCGTAAGGAAGGACGAGGATGCCTTTACCGAACGTAATGCAGACCGGGAAAAGCGGGATGGTGGCGGCGAAAGCCCAGATGGCCACCACGTCCCACAACATCTCGAATGCGAATACGGAAGGGTACTCGCGTCAGCGCGTTCAGCAGAAAGCCGATAATCCGACACCATTCGGTCAGAAGAACCTCATCGGGCAGGGGACCCTCCTTGCCCGCACCGAGCGGGTCAACGACAACTACATCGAAAAGCAGATCCGCACCGCCGCCCGCGACCTCTCGGGAATGGAAGAGAAGGACCTCGCGCTCAAGCAGACGGAAGACATCTTCAACGAAATGGGCGGCGAAGGCCTCAATCGCCTCGTTTCGAAGTTCTTCAACGAATTCCGGAAGCTCGGGAACGAACCCGACAATGAAGCGGTCCGCCAGAGCGTGCGCGAATCGACCCAGGCGATGGCGAACGATTTTCGCCGGCTTCGCGGTTCGGTCGAGGAAGTGCGCTCGCACTTGGACTCGCGGATCGAGGGTTTCACCGCGGAAGCGAACTCGCTCGCGGACCAGGTGAAGGATCTGAATATCAAGATCAAGGTCCAGGAACTCTCGGGCGCGCCCGCGAACGACCTCCGTGACCAGCGCGACCTCGCGATGAAGAAGCTTTCGACGTACGTCGACACGTCCGTCCACCTCGACAAGGACGGCGCCTATAACGTCGACATCAAAGGCGTCGGCCCGCTCGTCAGCGGCCCGAACGCGGAAAAGTTCTCCGTTCGCCGGAGTCCGGCCGATGATGACGGGAAACCGGAAAATTCGTTCTCGCTCGGCTACACCGGCAGCGCCTCGGGCGACGTTACCCACGCGGTCAAGGGCGGGAAGATCGGAGCGCTCCTCGAGGTGCGCGACCAGACGCTCTCCTCGATCCTGAATCGCCTCGATGAGCTCGCGTCGACGATCACCGAGTCAGTGAACGCGATCCACCGCGAAGGCGTGACCCGTTACGGAACGAAGGGGGTCGATTTCTTTAAACCGATCGAAGGGAAAGAGCGCGCTTCTCAGTATATCGGTTTATCGGACGCGATCGCGAATGACGTGAATCAAATCGCCGCGGGCGCGATTCCGGATGCTCCGGGAGACAACCGCATCGCCGTCGCGATTTCCCAGATCCAGAACATGCGCGTGATGGAGAACGGAAACTCCACGCTCGACTCCTTCTACAACGGGATCGTCTCCGACGTCGGTGTCGTGGCCGGCCGGAATAAGAACGCGCTCGTGCAACAAAAAGACATTTCGATGCAACTCGACAAGATGCGCGAACAGATCTCCGGCGTCTCGATGGACGAGGAGACCGCGAATCTTCTGCAGTTTCAGCGGGCGTTCGACGCCTCGGCGAAGGTGATTTCGGTCGCCGACCAGTGTTTGGAAACGGTTCTGAATTTACGTCGGTAACGGGCGACGGAGATAAGCGATGCGTGTAAGTGACAACACTAATTTTGGCACGGTCCGGGAGACGATCAACCGGACGAAGGGACGGATGGAAAATCTCCAGACCCAGTCTTCGACGTTGAAAAAGCTGAATACGCCCTCGGACGATC
>JAYVXM010000352.1:0-1563 GCA_043785205.1 Bdellovibrionales bacterium | reverse complement strand
CGTAAACCTGGTTCTAAAGTGATAGATGGCGCGGCCATTTTAAGTCAACCCTCGAGTCAATGTTTTGACGGGTGCGTCGCGGCCGCAGAAAACGAAGGAGTTGGGGTTGGGGAAGGGAGGAGAAGTTTGAGTTGCTGTCGAGTGTCAAGTGCGGCGCGTTGGAGTGCCTCCGCATCGAACGGATCGAAGATGAATTCTTTTCCGCGTTTCGGTTTTTCCTTCTGTCGCGCGGCGAGTTGGCGGTCCCATGCCATTAGGTCGCGTTCGACGGCGAGGAGCTGATTCGGACTCTCGGCTTGGCCAAGCCGAAGGCGAATCGCGGCGAGCGCGGTTTGGAGATGACTCGGATTCCGTTTTAGATCGGCTTCGAAAACGGCGAGCGCGGGTCCCTTCAGATTCGAAGCGATCAGCGCCTCTCCCCACCAAAGGGGAATGAGTTCGCCGGTCGGCTCCGCGGTTTTCCCGAGCGTTCCGAGGCTCGAAAAGACGGGGATCGCTTCGTCGAACTTCATTCGCAAAGCGGCGCATCGCGCGCGCCAGAGCTGGGATTCCGTGGTTTTTCCGTGAATTCGCTCGAGTTGATCGAAAAGCTTAAGGGCGAGATCGACATTCCCGTCGAGGACTTCGCATTGGGCGAGCCGGAGGAGAATGTCGAAATGAGCCTGATCCTTTTCGAGGGCGCGGTCCAGTCGTTCGCAGGCCTGGGGGTAGGAATGCTTCGTGAGCCAATCGAGACCTTGCTGATAGAAGCTGAAACTTTCCTTCGAGATGAAGCTGCGGGCCGCGATGTCGGCCTGACGATTCAGCTTATATTTTCGCAGGAGTTCGAGCGCCTCCTCGCGCCGATTCAGGCGAAGCAATACTTGCGAAAGGTCTTGGGCGAGCGTGATCGAATCCGGCTCCTCCGCACTCAACTTTTTCAGGATCGGCAGCGCCTCCCCCCATTTCTGGGCGACGAGGAGCTTCTGCGCATCTTCATATTCGCCCGCGGCCGCGGCCGAGGAGACTCCGACCATGACTCCCGTAACGAGCGATGCTAGGCTAAAAACGAATGGCAAGCGCATCGCTTCGCATTTCAACATTTTATCTCGGCGTTGTCATCCTGGGCCTTTTTTCGGCCCGGCCGACCTTCGCGGATGAGGTTTCGGAAATCGCGGAAAAGAAGGAAATCGATGCGAAGGCGTACGATCTGAAAACGATTCGTCCGAGCCGCTCGGGGCGCGTTTACCTCTTCGAGAAAACGGAACCCGAGGTCCCGGTCGACGGAAAAATCTTTCTCCTTCGCCAGGGCGACACTCCGGTGATGGCCTTCCGGGTTCTCCGCACTTATCCGGAAACGAAACGGATCGCCGCGAAGAAGCTCCTACCCTACGAGGGATACCCGAGCCTCGACCGAGGATCGAAGTACCGCGCCTACGAAAAAATCGGGGACAAGGTCACCGCGGTACCACCGTCGCCGGAAGATCTGAAAGACCTCCAGGAACTCGAAAGCGGCTCGCCCGAGGAAATTCCAGCCGCTCCGCCGGAAGAAGGGGCGGCGGTCCAACCCCCGCCGCCCGCGGA
>JAYVXM010000351.1:0-1564 GCA_043785205.1 Bdellovibrionales bacterium | reverse complement strand
TTCATGATCAGGAGATCTTCGCCTTCGAGTTTGATTTCGGTTCCGGCGTATTTGCCGAAGAGAATCTTGTCGCCCTTCTTCACGTCGAGAGCGCGAATCTTGCCCTCTTCCGAAACGCGGCCTTGGCCGACGGCGATGATTTCGCCTTGGGCCGGCTTTTCTTTCGCGGTGTCCGGGATGATGATCCCGCCCTTGGTTTTTTCTTCTTCATTAAGACGCTTAACGAGCACGCGATCGTGCAGAGGACGAACTTGCATTGGTAAAAACCTCCTGAAATTTAGATGACTGTACGTATATTGGGGTCGCCCCTCCCACTGTCAAATCCAAATCCCGAAATATTCCGAAAAACCCGAGAAAATCCAATAGTTTACGCACCGCTCCATCAATGAAGCGGGCTGTTGACACGGGGTGCCGTTCGACGTATTTAAACCGTCCAGGCGATGCGTGTGAAGAGGGGTCTTCCGCAACCGACTGATTTGGCAGGGGGTTTTATGCTTTTTGAGTCCATTTCGTGGGTCATGCTCACGCTTACGCTACTCGTCGCGCTTCCGGGCGCGCTCGCGTCGGCCACGCCGAAGCGGACCCGAAAATCGACATCGACACGTGTAACCATCGAAACGTATCCGGCGATGGAAAACGGCGAGATCGTCGCTCCTCGCCCGGATAAAATTCCCGCGCTCGATCCCGATGCGCTTCCCCCGCCCTCCGGGAAAATCGCGAAAAACACGAAATCGAGCCGCCGGGTTCAAACCCTTGGCGCCGCCGCTCCGGTGGCCGCGCCTCTTTCCGCCCCGGCCGAATACGTCGTGAACAATACCGTCCCGGCGACCGCTCCCGCCCCAAAATTCGAAAGCGTTCCCTCCGATAAACGCGGACAGATCCTTCAGCGCATGCGCCTTTGCGAATCGCTCTTCGAAGCTTCCGGACGCGCGTACGACTACCGCACGATGACGACGGCGGAACTCCAGCGGGAGCTCGAGGCCGTCCACTCGGGCGAGCGTCCAATCGCCGCGAAAAATCCGGAGGCCGCGAAATCGAATGCGTACGCACCAGCGGAGCCCGATCCGATTCTTGACGCGCAGGAATAGCGTAGAAAACCCCTCCTGACGGCGTTACGCTTCCTTCATGCGTTCAATCTTATCGTGGGTGGGGCTTTGGGTTCTGTTATCGAGTTGCGCCGGCCAATCGAACGGGCTCCGGCCCGCCGGGGACGCTACCCTTTCCTTCTCCGAAGAAACGCGCATTTCGAACGTTCGCCAGATGACGTTCGGCGGAACGAACGCCGAAGCCTACTGGTCCTACGACGGACGCTACCTGACCTATCAGCACACCGGCGAAGACGCGAAATGCGATCAGATTTTCCGCATGAGCGTTGACGGTCGGACCCATAACCGAGTTTCGAACGGACTCGGGCGGACGACGTGTTCGTTCTATACCCCGGACGACGAACACATCCTTTTCTCGAGCACTCAATCGGGTTCGCGCGAATGTCCGCCGGAAGCCGACAAGTCGAAAGGCTACGTCTGGTCGATCTATCCGACGTACCAATTTTACCGCGCGAATC
>JAYVXM010000350.1:0-5391 GCA_043785205.1 Bdellovibrionales bacterium | reverse complement strand
AGTTTATGGACTCCGTGAATACTCGCGAGAATTTGGGCGGAAGTGACGACCTTGATTCCGCGGCGTTGAAGGACGGCGGTTCCGTTGAATTTATCCGGGTTCGGATGGAGAATGATCGCGAGCACCGCCTTCTTGCCGGTCGCGGCTTCGGCCCAATCCACGAACTCGGTCGCGGCCGAAAGAAGGAACTGGGTATCGATCAGGATCAAGCCGGTCGGCCCCTCGATCCAGTACGACGACGTCCGAAAGCCGTTCCAACTCGAGACGTAACTTCCGACCCGAGAATCCCCATGGGCGAGCGTGATTTCCGGTTTACCCACGGCATCCTTCGCCGGCGTCCCGGCGGAAGGCGCGGACGCGCAGCCGAGCGCGAGGAAAACGAGAAGCGACACGACCTCCGAACGACGAAACCGATTTCTCATTTCCCTTTTCCTTCCGCGGATTTTCCCTGAGCCCAAACGTCGAGCCGTTCGTAGCCCCGACAAGCGCCGCGGGTGCAGACCTTGAACGCCCCGATCGCGCTCCCGAACATCGAGCGTTCGCCGGGCGCCGGGGCGAAATCCCGATCGCTCGACACCGCCTCCGCGGCGTGGACGCCCGCGAAGACCTGGAGACCGTCGGCGTAAAGGCGGAGCGCCGACGCGAGCTCGCCGTGGCCATAGGCGTTCTGGGCGAGATGGGGCATGAGCTTCGCGAGCGATTCCGCCGCGACTTGCCCGAATTTCCGGATCGTCTCGACGGGATGTTTTTCGCCCGGCTCGAGGAGTTCGGAAAGCGCGACGAGGTTCGCGCAGGCGACCGCCGTTCCGGACGGAATCGCCTGGTCGAAGAGGCTCTTCGGCCGCTGGAGAAGTTTTTCGTGGTCATCGCCGGTGAAGAAGAATCCCGGATCGCCCGACGGATCCCGGAACGAATCGAGGATCCTTCCCGTCCAGAGCGCGGCCCATTCCTCGGGAGGCCGACCCGCGAGCGCGGTCCCGCCGAAACGATGGAGGTCGAGTGCCGCCTTCGCCATGAACGCGTAGTCGTCGAGGTAGCCGTTCCCTTTGGCGGCGCCCCGGCTGATCGTCGCCGGGAGCGTGGACGCGTAGGGCGAGTTCGGCGGAATGGGGAGATTTCCGATCCGCTCGAACGCGCGGACTGCCGACGCGCGCACGCGGTCGGCCAGGACGGTGAGCTCCGCGTTCGTCGACTCCTCGGCCTCGCGGGCGAGCGCCTGGGCCGCCCAGGCGAGTCCCGAAATGGCGAGTCCGTTCCAGCCGATGAGGAGCTTGTCGTCGAGACCCGGTTTTACGCGGAGTTCGCGCGCCGCGAGGAGCTTCCGTTCCGAAACGGTCAGCAGCGCTTGGACATCGAGGACCGGCACTTCGAGGCGCGCGGCGATCTCGGCTTCGGTCGCGGCCTGGTGGAGAACGGTTTTTCCGTGCTCGAAGTTTCCGGTCGCGTCGATCCCGAACCGCATCGCGAGCACGCGCGCCTCGACCGGATCGACCGCCTTCCCGAGATCCTCGAGGTCGAACGCGAAAAACTTCCCTTCCTCGCCCTCCGAGTCGGCGTCCTGGGCGGCATAAAAGCCGCCGTCGGGATGCTCCATCTCGCGGAGGAGATACTCCGCGGTCTTACGCACGGTCGCGAGAAAGAGCGCGCGCGTTTCCTCGCTCAAAATTTCCGGCCGTCCGGCGACGCGTTCGAAACGGTTTCGAAGGAGAACCTCGGCGTAGATTTGAAGGAGAAGCCCGTTATCGTAGAGCATCTTCTCGAAGTGGGGCACCGCCCACCGCTCGTCGACGGAATAACGGTGAAAGCCGCCGCCGAGCTGATCGAAGATCCCGCCCTTCGCCATCCGCACGAGCGAATGCACGACCGCTTCGCGCGAGGCCGAGCTCCCCATGCGGAAGAGGAACGAGAGCATCATCGTGTTCGGGAATTTCGGCGCGGCTCCGAAACCGCCGTGTTCACCGTCGATCGCCGAGCGCATCTTATCCTCGACGCCGCGGAGAAGCATCCGGACTTCCTCGGGAACGAGCCCGCCGCCCGTCATCCCGGTGATCGGCGGGAGGTTCGCGTGCGCATTTCGCTCGAGGTCAGCGATGAACCCGGTCAGCTGGGCGGCGTTCTCTTCGATCGACTTCCGATCGGAGCGGTACGCTTCCGAAAGCGCCTTGAGCACCCGCGGAAATCCGGCGCGGCCCCACCGATCTTCCGGCGGGAAATACGTTCCCCCGAAAAACGGTCGGCCGTCGGGCAGGAGGAAGACGGTGAGCGGCCAACCGCCGCCCTTCGTGATCGCCTGGGCGACGTTTTGATAAATTTGGTCGAGGTCGGGCCGCTCCTCGCGATCGACCTTGATGTTCACGAAGTTCGCGTTCATGAGCGCCGCGATCTCGTCGTTCTCGAACGATTCGTGCGCCATCACGTGGCACCAGTGGCACGCGGAGTAGCCGACCGAGAGGAGGATCGGTTTGTCCTCCTTCCGCGCCCGCTCGAGCGCCTCGGGCCCCCACGGGTACCAATCGACCGGATTCCGCTCGTGCTGACGAAGGTACGGAGACGTTTCCTGGCCGAGGCGGTTCACGGGAGTCGACATGGGCTCAGCGTCCGCGAACCGTTTCCGAAATGCAAGTCGGAAACCTCTAAATTTCAATCTTTTCAATGAGTTAACAGGAGCGTAAACGAATTGACGCTATGCGTCTAGCCTGTTATAACTCGGACCGGTCGTTTTTCCCCAAAGGCGGTTCTCCTTGGTGTCCTCCGTACTCTCCCGTTTCCCCCGCACGCTCTCGACGCTCGCCCTCCTCGGCGTGCTCGGTCTTTCGTCGTGCGCGAAAACGCCGGATGCGGGCGTCATGCTCGATCATCTCCCGACGCCCGCGAAAGCGGAGGAAGCGAAATCCTCCAAGAAAATTTACGCCACGCCCGTCCCGACCGAGCCGGATCCGACGGTCACCCCGGGGCCGCTCGCCACGCCGGAACCGAAACCCCCGACGCCGCCCGTGAAAAAACCGCCGACGAACCCTCCCGTCGGGCCGCCGGTCAGACCGACCCCCCGTCCGAGCGCGGTCCCGACAAAAAAGATCCCGACGCCGACTCCGCTCGTGACTCCGGTCGCGCCCGTCACTCCGGGTAAAAAACTCGAGGTCCCGCCCGACCTCCTCACGATTTACACGCGCGCCTTCGCCCAGGCCTTCGGCGTCTACGACGATGGCCACCTCGTCATGGCCGACAAGATCCCGCTCGCCGGCCAGGGTTACCTCAAGGTTTTCCAAGACCGCGATCGCGGATATGGCTCGCTCGATCTCGTCACGATCATCCTCGCGGCCGCGAAGGAAATTCACCGCGAAATCCCGGCGACCGAAGTCGTGCAAATCGGCGACATCGCGGCGAAGCGCGGTGGCCAGCTCGGCGGCCACGGCAGCCACCAGAACGGGCTCGACGCCGACATCGTCTACTTCAAAAAGAACCACCGCGTGATGCCGACCTCCGGCTCGAGCCGCGGCGAAACCGGATTTGACGAAAAGTTCGTCGATCGGAATGGCGCCGTCACCGCGAACTTCGACATCGACGCGAACTGGAAGTTCATTCAGATCCTCGCCACTACGAACCGGATCGACCGGATTTTCGCGGACCAGCACATCAAGCGCGAATTCTGCCGCTACGCCGTCGCGAAAGGCATGCGCGAGGAGTGGAAAGAAACTCTTCGCAAGCTCCGCCACTGGCCGAACCACCAGGACCATATGCACGTCCGCCTCACCTGCCCGCCGAATAGCGGGAAGTGCAAACCGATCCCGCCGATTCCGGACGGCGACGGGTGCGACTCCCTCCTCGACCGTTCCGGGAACGGCGGCGGCGGAATCATCCTCCGGATGGAAGGCGAACTTCCGGGGTTCGATGAGCACGGCGAGTCCCCGAACGAGCACGGCTGCTAACCCCGAATTCGCGTGAGCTCGCCCGAGTTCGCGTTTACACTCCCCGTATGGCGGCCCCGGCGCGCGATCCTCGTTTCATCCGTCTCATCGTCGCCCTCTACACGCCGTACCGGATGATCCATCGCGTCCGCTTCGAAGGCCTCGAGAAAATTCCAGATCGGCCCTGCCTTCTCGTCGCGAACCACAGCATCGGCGCGGTCGTCGAGATTTTCGGAATTCTCTACGCGTGGGAAAAGCGGTTTGGTTTCCGCTACGACCATCCCGCCTACGGCCTCGCCCATCGGATCTCGTCGCGGGTTCCCCTCGTCTCGTCGTTCATGACCCGCGTCGGTTCGATTCCCGCCGAATTCGACGGCGCGAAATGCGCGCTGGATTCGGGCGCGTCCGTCCTCGTTTTTCCGGGCGGAAACTGGGAAGCCACGCGCGGCTTCTGGCGCGGGAACGAAGTGGATTTCGGCGAGCACCGCGGGTGGGTGCGCGTCGCGAAGAGCGCGCGGGTCGACGTCGTGCCGATCAGCATCTCGGGGAGCTACGCGGTGAATCCCGTACTCGCGAGAAGCCGCTGGCTCGCGAAGCTGACGCTCCTCGACCCGCTCCTGGCGGTTCGCTGGCTGCCCGTCACCGTCGGCCAGCTCCTCTGGGCGTCCCTCTTCTTCGCGTTCGCCCACCGGCATCTGCCGGCGGCGCTCGGCGCGCTCGGAACGCTCGCCGTTTTCGCCCTCACCCCGATGTTTCCCATCTGGCCGGCCCGAGTGACGATTCGGTTCGGGGATCCTATCCCCTCCGACCGCCCGGCGGACGAGCTTGAACGGGACGGAATTGCCGCGATTCGCGCGGGACTGAATCGACCGACCCCCGTTTAGAAGTGTCGTTTAACTCTGAACGCGCGATCGGAGTCTACCCGTCGCCTTTGACACATTACGGGTGTGCCCCGTTCTTGAGACAACTAGAGGACGGGGAAATACGCATTGAATAAACCAATCCTGTTCGCGTTCATCTGTCTTTCGTTCTCCGCCTGCGACGGCGGTGGGAGCGGGACGGCGAGCGGTGGCGGAGACTGGTACTACCATTGGAATTGCCACGGCGACCCCGATTGCCTCTCGACGAACCCAACGGGACACGCGACCGGAGATTTAGACGAGGGTCCCGACTTGCAGATGTGCACCCCGTTGATGACGTTCGCGCGACACTTCTGGGGCGCGGCCTCCGACAACGCGTGCGACCAGTCCCCGATCTGGAGCGGGAACCTCCCCCCTCCCACGCCGACGATCACCTCGGTCGTCGTGACGCCCACGAATCCGTCGGTGAATTCCGGGCAGACGAAGCAGTTTACGGCCACCGCCCACTATTCGAACGGATCGTCGGTCGTCGTGACGTCGACGTCGACGTGGAGCTCGAGCGCGACCGGGATCGCGACGATCGGGACGATGGGACTCGCCACGGCGGTGACGAGTGGCCCGACGAC
>JAYVXM010000349.1:0-5394 GCA_043785205.1 Bdellovibrionales bacterium | reverse complement strand
CTCCGCGCCGGCTCGTTCGCGGCGCGGGCGGCTTCCTCACCCCGCGCGAACTTGAGGTCGCGGTCCGCTTCGCGGAGCTTGAATCGGCTTTCCGTCGCGGCCTTGCCGCGAGCGCGCAGCCAAAACAGGATGAAAACGGCGCTGATCGCGATTTGGACCAAGCCGAAATGCGCGGTCATCCAGTTCAAAAAGGCGTCGCGAGTCGAAAGCGTTTCTTCCATAGGGTTGCCGTACTCGCCCAGTATGCCGCGAACGGCCCGAAGTTCGCTAGACGCATTTCATGGGGTTCTTCACCGAAGTTCGGCTCCAGCCCCCGGCCGCTTGCCGCGCCTGGACGGCGGAGCACGGCTGTTTTACGGCGGTCGAGTGGGAGGCCGCGCTCGAAAGATCGTCCGCGATCCGGTTTCCGTTCGAGCGGGCGCGCCTCCGGATTTCCGAAGCGCTTTCGGTCGAGGGCGTCGACTCGCTCGGCGTCCTGCGCGCGCTCCTCATCCATGAGTCGGCGGCTTCGCTTTCGCGGGCCGAACTGCGCGCCGTCGGATTCGTCCACCTCGATACCGCCTCCGGAATCCACCTCTACGCCCTTTGGCGAGCCTACGAATTCGCGCTCGAGCGGATCGCGTCTCGCTTTCGACTCGCGCTCCGGACCACGGAAGTTCTGCGAACGGCCGTCCCCCTCGGGATTTGGTTTCTCGTTTTCGCGCTCGCCGGCTTTCGTCCCGGGCTTCTCCGACCGCTCGTGCTCGCCGCTTTCCGGTGGGTCGCCCGCCGGTTCGGTTTCCGGTGGTCGCGTGCGACTCCGATCCTTCTCGCCCTCGGGGCGGATGCGCTCTGCGGTTTTCTCGTGAGTTTCGGCTCGCCGCGGACTTTCGCCGAATGGGCGCCGGGCGAGCTTCATTACGTGGCGGCCTGGGGAGGCGGCGTGCTCGGTTACGAATGGGCGCGCGCGCGAAATTTCGGAACGTTCGGCTCTCACGTCGCGCTGAGTTTCGCCGCCTGGTTCGCGGTCTTACCCCTCGACCTCCTGGCCGGAAAGTTCGCGCCCGCCACGCCTCTCCTGAGCCTGCTCACCCTCGAAGTCCTGGTCCGCGGTGGGTACCCGTTTCTTTTTGCCTCCGCGTTGCTCGTCGGATTCGGAACCGTGCCCGGGGCGCGGGAGGGGCTCGAAGGCGCGGCGCTCGCGATCAACCGGGGGGCCGGGGCGGTGGACCGAATCCTGGTTCAGAACGGATTTCTCCGGGAAATCCCGGAGGTTTGGGCGCTGTCGGCGGCCCTCCTTTGCGGGGCAGGAATCGCTTGGGTCGGGATCGGTTTATATTCCAGGGAGGGAAAATGACGCGTTGCGCAGCGAATTTTCAATATTTTAGTTCTATAATTTCAACGGGTTGAGAGGCAGATCGCCACTCTTGAATCCGATTTGCACTTCGGCCCTATATCCGAGTAAAATAGTACGGTAAGGGGATCTATGCGGGGTTTGAGGGTTTGCGCACCACTCGTCCTATTCGGGCTTTCGCTCATCGGCGGAGCCGGCGGATTCGCGTGCGCGCCCGCGGACGATACGTCCTACATCACCGCCTGCACCCTGCCGACGGATCAGAAACAGACGATTACCGGCCGCTGGACTTCGAACCCGATTTATATCTCGTTCCGCGACGGCCAGTTCAACGCCTACGAGATGGGCCTCGTCATGGACGCCGCCGATACGTGGAATCAGTTCTTCGGAAATACGAGCGGCCTCCAAATCCTCGATTACGGGACGCGCGGTTATCCGCGCACGACCACCCGGGATAAACCGATCAGCCTCTGCTCGAACTCCCTGGTGAATTCCGTGGGCCAGTTCACGGGCAGCGTGACGATCTACAAGCAAACGACCTGGCCGACCACCTACGCGCCCGGCGCGATCGCGATCACGAGCAATTGCAGCACGTCGAACTCACCGATGGATAAGATGTATATCGCGATCATGGAACTCAACTTCCAGAACTTCTTCGCCGGCACGATGCCGAAGCCCGACATGACCTCGATTTTCACGCACGAGTTCGGTCACCTCCTCGGACTCGACCATAGCTGCGCGCAGACCTACGACGGCAACTCGAAGACGCATCCGCCGCTCTGTTCCTCGCCTTCGCTCAGCCAGGATTATTTCGATGCCGTCATGTATCCGGTCGTCAACTTCAAGGCCGACGGCACGGGCGTGATTCGCCGGTCTCTCCAGGCGAACGATCAGGGCCGCGCGAACTGCCTCTACGGCGCGAACGCGCTCTAGGCTGGTTTTGGCCTTCATCCATCCAGCTCTTTGATCATTCGTCTCAACGCAGGGCCTAGATCACGTTCTTTTTGCGCAGCAGCTCGATCGCCGCCTGGGAGGCGTAGACCGACGGCACGAAGTTGATGAACCCCGAAAGGTGCTTCATCAGCGTGTTCTCGCGATCGACGAGCAGCGACGGATTCCCGGAGTGGTCGACGATCTTCACCGATTCGCTCTCGGCGATCGCCGTTTTTACGGAACCCTTCGCGCCACGGGTGAGCGACTTGCGGCTCTTCGTGAAGACCACATCTTTGTGAGGAACGTCGACGAGGATCCATTCGCGCCCGGTTCCGTGTTTCTTCAGGACGGCCTCGATCTCGCGGATTTTCGTATTCATCTGGCGGACGAAGCGTTCCTTTTCTTCGGGCGCGTCGGGGATGATCCGGTGGGCGAAGGCCGGATGGCGGATCGTCTTCGGCGCCTTTCGGTACATCAGCCCCTCGACGAGTTCCTCCGTCATCGGGTCACGGACAAGACGTTTTAGCCGCACGTCCTGGAGCCGCTGCATGAAGTACATGTCGTTCCACCAGAAGAAGCGTTCGTCGTGCTCCTCGACCATCGTGAGAAGGTCGTGGAACTGGTACATGAGATCGTGTTCGAGGAGCGTCTTCGTCACATGGGTCGACATGATGTCGAATTTCGCGGACGCCTGGTTCTTGATCACCTGGGAGTACCAAGAGAACCGCGCGATCAGGAAATCCTCGACGGCGTGCTGGGCGTTGTCGCGCACGCCGAACGCCTGCTGACCGCCGCCGGCGTTGAAGGTGACGAGATTCGCGAGGATGTATTCGCGGTCGAACTGGCCGTATTTCATGCCCGTGTAGTGGCCGTCGCGAAGAAGGTAGTCCATCCGATCGGCGTCGAGATCGGAGTGCATGAGCTGGTTCGCGATCAGGTACGGGGATTCACCCTTGATGATCTTCGAGATCATTTGGACGTCGAAGCCGTACTCCTCGAGGATCTGGGTGAGGCCGTCCTTGTAAGGCGTATTTTTAATGATGAACGCCCCCAGGTGCTCGTGATTGTTTACGAGTTCTTTCGCGGCCTTCATCTTGCCGCCTTTCATCTTCCGTTCCGGGCGAGAGGTGTTTCCGTGACCGATGTAGGCGTTTTCGACGGCGTGGGAAAATGGGAACGTCCCGAGATCGTGGAGCATCGCCGCGATCCGGAGGCTCTTGTGGAGCATCGCCGCTTCGGAGCGCGAGCGCGGGTTGAAGAGCTCGTCGTCGGTGACGCCGAGGCCGAGCGACTTGATCATTTGGTCCATCGAATGCATTACGCCGATGACGTGGGCGAAGCGATTGTGCTCGGCGCCCGGAAAGATGTAGTTCGCGAAACCGAGCTGTTTGATCCATCGGAGCCGCTGGAAGAACGGCGAGTTGATGATCTTCTCTTCCCACTCCGTGACCGGGATGAACCCGTACATCACGTCGAAGATGACCGCCTGCTTATGTTTATGGGTCTTGTTTGCCACTCACGGCCTCGAGGCGACTCCGTCGCCGTTTCCGATCTTGCGATCTGGTTAGAAAACGGTCAGACGTTCACGCTGCGCGCGATTTCGATCGGCTCTTGGTTCAGGTTCCGGAAGAGGTTAATGATCTCATCCTTCGTCATCGCCTTCATCGCCGTTTCGCCGTACTTTCGAACCGCGAATCCGCCGGCCGCGATATCGCGATCGCCGGCGACGAGCGAGAACGGAATCTTCTGCATCTGAGCGTCGCGGGTCTTGAGGCCCATCGACTCGTTCCGATCGTCGATATCGATCCGGATCCCGCGATTTCGAAGTTCCTGCGCGAACTCCTTCACGTACTCTTTATTCTGGTCCGCGATCGCCACGAGCCGCGCCTGGATCGGCGCGAGCCAGAATGGGAACGCGCCCGCGACGTGCTCGATCAGAATTCCGATGAAGCGCTCGAGTGATCCGAAAACCGCGCGGTGAACCATGACGGGACGGAGCGGAGTATTTTCGGACGACGTATACTCGAGCTTGAACCGCTCCGGCATCATGAAGTCGAGCTGGATCGTGCCGAGTTGATGTTTCCGTTTCAGCGCGTCCGAAACGCGGAAGTCGATTTTCGGGCCGTAGAACGCGCCGTCGCCGGCGTTGATCCGGTACGGGCGACCGAGGGCATCGAGGACCTTCCGGAGCGCGCCTTCCGACTGATCCCACATTTCTTCAGTGCCAAGTTTCTTTTCCGGGCGGGTCGAGAGGTTGATTTCGACGTCCGTGAAGTTGAAAAATTCGTAGGTCTTCAGAATCATCTGAATGACTTTTCCGATTTCGGTTTCGATTTGTTCCGGCATGCAGAAAATATGGGCATCGTCCTGGCAGAAGGTCCGAACGCGCGTGAGGCCGGCGGTCACGCCGGATTTCTCGTAACGGTGGAGACGACCGAAGTCGGCGTACCGGATCGGAAGTTCGCGGTAGGAGCGTTTCGCCGAAGCGTAAATATAGGTATGACCCGGGCAGTTCATGGGCTTCACCGCGAACTCGCGTTCGTCGATGTTCGTGAAGTACATCGCGTCTTTGTAGTTGTCGTAGTGACCGGACGTTTTCCAGAGCGCGACTTCGAGGATCTGCGGCGTATTGACTTCCTCGTATCCGTACGGAACGTAGAGCTCCCGCATATACTGGATGAGGCGATTGTAGATCGTCGTCCCTTTCGGGTGGAAGAACGGCGAGGCCGGCGCTTCCGGGATGAAGGAGAAGAGGTCGAGTTCTTTCCCGAGCTTCCGGTGGTCGCGCTTCTTCGCTTCCTCGAGCATGTGGAGGTACTCCTCGAGCTCGACTTTTTTCTCGAAGAGGACGCCGTAGATGCGCGTGAGCATCGGATTCGTTTCTTTGCCGCGCCAGTAGGCGCCGGCGATCGACATGAGCTTATAGCCGTTTCCGATATCGCCCGCGCGCATGATGTGCGGGCCTTTGCAAAGGTCGATGAAATCGCCTTCGGCGAAAGTCGTGACCTCGGTCTCGCCCGAGGCTTGGAGGGCCCGGATGATCTCGACCTTGAAGGTCTGACCGGCGGACTTGAACATCGAAATCGCTTCGTCGATCGGGTGCGAAGCCTTCACGAGGGTTGCGTTCG
>JAYVXM010000348.1:0-1581 GCA_043785205.1 Bdellovibrionales bacterium | reverse complement strand
AAATCGGCGGTGGCATCGGCATGTATGGCGGCGGCTATGGCCAAATGGGCGGCGCGCTCGGCGGAGGAATCGGCGGCCTGTACGGCGGAACGTACGGCGGCAATCCGTCGAACTTCGGCGGTTACGTTTCGACCATGGGATACTCCGGTTCGTATAGCTACGGCGTCGATCCTTCGTATCAGCTGAACCAAGGTCGGGCCCAAATGCAGATGCAGAACACGCAGCTCTGGAGCCAGCAAAATATGGAACTTCAGTACGCCGGCCAACGCATTCAGCAGCAGGGCCAGGGCGTTTACGGCGGCGGCTACGGTGGCGGCTACGGAGCCTATGGCGTCGGCGCGTACGGTGCCGCGAGCATCGGTGGGTATGGCTACGGATACGGCGGCGGCTACGGTGGGGGTTACGGCGGCGGCGCCGTCCTCGGCGGAGTCATCGGCTCCCTCTACGGCATCTCGTACTAACTAAAAGCCTTTTCGGGGTTTCGGTTTAGAGCGACACTCGGGATATGTCCATTCGTCGGGCGATCCTCAGTGTCGCTCTTCTTTTTCAGCTCCTCGTCGTTCTCGTCGGGCCGAATAAAGAAACTTACCATGGTTACCTCCTCGCACCGATCCTCGAGCCCGCGTTTAACGCCCTCGAGTTCGGCCAGAACTGGAGCTTTTTCGCGCCGGATCCGGGGCCGGCGCCGGTTCGTCTTGAGTGGGAAATTCTCGACGCGAAGGACTCGGTCGTTCGCACGGGGTTCTTCCCCGACGATGGCTATCCTTATTTCATCAACGAACGGCAAACCCGAAGGGTGGCGCTCGCCCGCTTTTTTTACTTCAACGACGAACGCCATCTGAACGTCTGGTCGAGCTGGGTTTGCCGCTCGAATCCCGACGCGAATAGCGTGCGCCTCTGGAAAGCCGAAGGGAAAATTCCGAATCTCTTCAAAGTTCAATCCGGCGAAGAGGCGATCGAAACGCCGGTCTTCGGCGAGCGGAAATCAGTCGGGAACGTCTTCTGTCACGCGCCTCCGAAAGGAGACACCTGATGGAGGCCCTCGAGCGCCCCGGTTTTTTCGGCGTCGTCGCCGCGAAAGTTCGCGACGGCTCGGCCCATGCTTACGCCGCTTGGTGCCGCTTTTTCTTTGAAGCCGACGCCGTCGAGCCGATGCGCCTCTTCCGGCTCGCTTTCGGCCTCCTCCTTTTCGTCGCGTACGTCGTACGCGCGGTCGATAACGATTTTTACTACGGCGCGAACGGCGTCCTCGATCTCGATAAGATGATCGACACGTTTCCGATGAAGTACCGGTGGAGCCTCCTCATCTGGTGGCCGGGGAACGCGATGCTCTGGGCCTCGACCGTGGTTTTCCTCGTCTCGCTCGTCACGATGGCCCTCGGTTACTTCCCCCGAGTTTCGGCGCTGGTCGCGTATTTTATACATGTTTCGTTCATGCACCGAAACATGGGCATCGTTTACGGCCTCGACATGATCGCGACGTTCTTCCTGTTCTACCTGATTTTCGCGAAGACGGACGCGCCGCCGACTCGCAAGGACGCTTGGTCGACCCTGCTGACCTCGCTGGCGCTCCGACTTTGC